>NZ_JBKFBI010000084.1:0-25677 GCF_053346095.1 Methylobacterium sp. A52T
CCACGTACTCGGCGACCGCGCCGTCGTTGGCGCCGGTCGCCGGGTAGACCGCGATGCCCCGATCCCGGCAGGCCGGGACGTCGATGTTGTCGAGGCCGACGCCGAGCCGGCCGACGACCTTGAGGTCGCGGGCGGCGTCGAGCAGGGCGCCGCGGACCTGGGTCCGGTTGCGCACGATCAGGGCGTCGGCCCGGGCCACGGCGGCGGCGAGGTCCGCGGGCCGGTCGACGAGGCCCGGATCGTACTGCACGTCGAGGCCGGCGAGCTCGGCCGCGATGGCGGCCTCGTCCATGAACTCGCTGATGATGACCTTGGGCATGGAGGATCCTTCTCAGGTCGCCGGCACGGCAGCGGGGAGGGGGCGGCGCAAGGCCGCCGCCGGCTCGCGGGCGGGGATCGCGTCCGCCGCCTCGTCCTCGTCGTCGAGGAGGTCGAGGTTCGGGGTGATGCGGCCGTCGAGCACCGCCCGGGCGTGGGCGAGGTCGATCTTGCCCTCCCAGCGGGCGATCACGAGGGTCGCCACCATGTTGCCGACCGCGTTGGTCACGCAGCGCAGCTCGTTCAGGATGCGGTCCACCCCGATGATCAGGGCGATGCCCGCCACCGGCAGGAGCTGCGAGGCCTGGAGCGTCGCGGCGAGCACGAACAGGATGGCGCCGGCCACGCCCGCCACGCCCTTCGAGGTCACCAGCGCGATGGCGAGGATGCCGAGCTCCTGCTCCCAAGTCAGCGGCACGTTGAGGGCCTGGGCGATGAAGCCGATCGCCATGGTCAGGTAGATGCACGAGCCGTCCATGTTGAAGGACAGGCCGGCGGGCATCACGAGGCCGGTGACGCTCTTGTCGACCCCGAGGCCGTTGAGCTTGGCCATGATCCGCGGCAGCACCGATTCCGAGCTCGTGGTGCCGAGCAGGATGAACAGCTCCTCCCGGCTGTAGCGGAACAGCTTCCACAGGCTCAGGCCGACGTAGAAGCGCATCACGCCGCCGAGGAAGACCGCGATGAACACGATGAAGGTCAGGTAGAGGGAGACGATCAGCATCCCGTACTGGGCGAGGATGCCGAGCCCGAACTTGCCGATGGTGAAGGCCATCGCCCCGAAGGCGCCGATCGGCGCGAAGTGCATGATCAGGCCGACGACCTTCATCAGCACGTCGCCGAAGGCGTGGACCACCTTCAGCGGGAACTCGCCGCGCCGGCCCAGCATCGCGAGCCCCATGCCGACCAGCACCGAGAAGAACATCACCTGGATCAGGTCGCCCTTGGCGAAGGCGTCGACCGCGCTGTGCGGGATGATGTTGGCGACGATCTCCATCGGCGACTGCGCGTGGGCCTTGCCGGCGATGCCGGCGACGAGCTTGGCGTCGAGGCTGTCGACCGTGGCGTTCACGCCGTCGCCCGGCCGCAGCAGGTTGACGAACAGGAGGCCCGCGGCGAGCGCCACCGTCGTGGCGACCTCGAAGTACAGGATGGTCTTCAGGCCCATCCGGCCGACGCTCTTCATGTCGCCGACATGCGCGATGCCGACCACGACGGTGCAGAAGATCACGGGGGCGACGATCATCTTGATCAGGTTGATGAACATGTCGCCGAGGATCTTGCAGCCCACCGCGAAGTCGGGCGCGACCACGCCGACGCCGATGCCCAGCGCGATGCCGAGCAGAACCTGGCCGTAGATCGACCGAAGCAGCCTCATGCGTTCCTCCAGAATGACGGGACGGAGGCCGCCGCGGTTTCGCCCGCGGTCGCGCGCTCCCTCGTGGTCCTGACCCCGTGGCGTCGGGGCTGCACCCGCGGACCGGATCGCGGTCCGCGGGCGGGGGACTCGTGAGTCCGCGACTTGTGAGCCGCCGATCTCCGCGTCAGGCGCTGCGGTAGAGCTTCGTCATCACGAATTCCCGGTGGCCGAGGGACTCGGCCGCCGTGAGCCGGCCGCTGGCGGTGCGCACCACCATGTCGATGAGCGCGTCGCCGGCCTGCGGGATCGTCATCTCACGGGTGAGCACGCCCGACACGTCGACGTCGATGTGCTCGCCCATGGTCCGCACGGTCCGGGGATTGCCGGTGATCTTGATCACCGGGACGATCGGGTTGCCGATCACGTTGCCCTGGCCGGTCGGGAAGGTGTGCACCACGTAGCCGGCCGCCGCCATCAGGGTCACGCACTCGGCCGCCGCCGAGGACGTGTCCATGAAGTACAGGCCGGGCCCCTTGGCGGGCGCCTCCGCGGGCTGCAGCGCGTCGATGAACCGGCACTCGTGGCCGATCTTCTCGAGGTTGCCGAGCGCCTTCTCCTCGATCGTGGTGAGGCCGCCCGCGATGTTGCCCTTGGTCGGCTGCGAGTCCGAGAGATCGTCGGTCTTGTGCGCCTCGATCACGTCGTCCTGGTAGGCCTTCCACATCGTGTACCACTTGTCGGAGACTTCCGGGCTGATCGCCCGCTCGCGACAGAGGTGCTCCGCGCCGGTGATCTCCGAGGTCTCGCCGAACACCCCGTAGATCCCGTGCGGGATCAGCTTGTCGTACATGTTGCCGACGGTGGGGCAGGAGGCGAGGCCGGTGGTGGTGTCGGACTCGCCGCACTTGGTCGAGACCCACAGGTCGGCGATCGGGCATTCCTCGCGCTGGAGCTCGGTGGCCCACTGCACGAAGCGCTTGGCCTGGTAGCTCGCCTTGGCGACGATCGCGATGTCGCCGTGGCCCTCGATGCCGAAGCCGACGACCGGCTTGCCGGTCCTGGCGATGCCCTCGACCACGCGGTTGGTCCACTGGTCCTCGATGCCGATCACCACGACGGCGGCGACGTTCGGGTTCGAGCCGATGCCGATCAGGGTGCGGAAGTGGAGGTCCAGATCCTCGCCGAACTGGAGCCGGCCGTAGGCGTGGGGCAGCGCCATCGTGCCCTTTATGGTGTTGGCGACCGCCTCGCAGGCGGCGTTGGACAGGTCGTCCAGCGGCAGGAGCACGACGTGGTTGCGCACGCCGACCCGGCCGTTCTCCCGGCGCCAGCCCATGAAGGTGGCGGAGGTGTAGTTCTCCGAGGCGCGCTCGGTCGCGAGCGCCTTGGTGGCGAACTGATCGGGCGCACCGCCGACGAAGGGGGTGGCGATCTCGTGTTCGAGCTGAGCGGCTTCCTTGAACATCGTCACCTCACCAGCGCTTCGTCTTGACGTTGTGGACGTGGACGTGCTCGCCCTTGGCGACGTCCTTGATGACCTTGCCGATGTCCTGGCCGTACTTGATCGCCGTGTCGCCGGCCTTCAGGTCGGTGAGCGCGACCTTGTGGCCGATCGGGATGTCGTGGCGGACATGGACCTCGAAGGTGCTGTCGTTCTCGGTGACCACCCCGAAGGCGTCGGTGCTCGCGCTCAGGCCCTCGATCACCGCGACGGCGACGTTGTCCTGGGGGGAATGGGCGAGAAGATGCGGCTTGCGGCGCCCCGCGCCGGACGCGGCGTGGCTGCTCATGCGGTCCTCCTGATCTGCGTCGTCGGCTTCTTGGCGGCGACTAGTCTTATATAAGATCAATGAGGCGTCCGACGTCAACGGCCGATCGCGGGCGGCGGGTGATTTCTTCGGTTCGGGAACGGCACTGAGCGATCTCCTCCATCCCTTGTGAGAGATGAAGGCCGCAGGCCGGATCCGGATGGCCAATCCTGTCGCGTCACAGAGGCATGCGCCTTGCCCGGTCGGACCAGTCTTATATAAGATATATGGACAACAGAGCCCGCCTGGCGGGACGCGGGCCGGGAGGACGAGGATGGCGGGTGCGCGCGCGGATGGCATCGGCCGGGCCGGGTGCGCCCGGTGAACGAGACGCTGCTCCTGATCCTGTGCGTCGGCTGCGCCGGCGTGATCTCGGGCCTGACGGGCTTCGCCTTCGCGCTGATCGCCTCCGGCACGCTGCTGTCGATCCGCACGCCCGTCGAGGCGACCGCCCTGGTGCTCGTCTGCAGCATCCTCTCGCAGGTGATCTCGATCCTGCGCCTGCGGACCTGGCCGCCGCGCGGCACCGCCTTCGCGATGATCCTGCCGGGCCTCGTCGGCGCGCCGATCGGCATCCACCTGCTGCACGATCTCGACCCGCGCTTCATCAAGGTCGCGATCGGCGCCTTCCTGGTCCTCTACAGCGGCGGCGTCGCCCTGCTGCGCGCCGATTACCGGGTCGGCTTCGGCAACCGCTGGAGCGACGGCGCGATCGGCTTCCTCGGCGGCGTGCTGGGGGGCATCGCCGGCCTGTCCGGAGCCCTGCCGACGGCCTGGAGCCTCGTGCGCGGCTGGGACCCGCGCACCCAGCGGGCGGTCTACCAGTCCTTCACCCTGGTGATGCAGGTCTGGGCCCTGGCGATCCTCCTCTATCTCGATCCGCTGCCGCCCGAACTCGTCGGCGACCTCGCCCTGGCGCTGCCGGTGGTGCTGGTGAGCGTGCTCGCCGGGCTCGCGCTGTTCGCCCGGATCGACCAGCGCCGCTTCCGCGCGCTCGTCCTCGCGCTGCTCGCCGCGATCGGCCTGACCACGACGGCCCTGGCGCTGCCCGGCCTGCTCCAGAACTGAGCGCGGCCGGCGGGGCGTCAGCTGCCCGCCTTGTCGTGGACGCCCGCGAAGAACAGGTCCTTCCAGCTCTCCGGCCGGCGGCGGATCGTGCCGGTGCGGGCCATGAAGTCGGCGACCTTTCCGACCGCCCGGGGCGTCGCCGTGAAGGAGACCTGCGGGTCCTTCAGGATCTCGGTGATCAGCCCGACATCGCTCCCGTCGCGGGCGAGCCGCACGTAGGCGCGCGCCGCCTCCGACGGATCGGCCGTGATCGCGGCGAGCGCGTCGTCCAGGGCGGCGTCGAAAGCCGCGACGACACGGGGGTTGGCGCCCGCGAAGGCCGAGGACGCCCAGACCACGTTGAAGGTCGAGGGCTCGCCCAGCACGTCGAAGCTGTTCAGCACCGTGCGGATGCCGGGCCGGCGCAGCTCCAGCTCCTGGATCGGCGCTGCGGTGAAGTGGGCCGTCACCTCGCTGCCCCCGAGGAGCGCCGCCATGCCGTCGGGATGCGAGAGCGTGACGGTGAGCCGGTCGAGGTCGTTGCGGCGGCCTGCGCCGAGCTCCTTCTCGGCGGCCATCTGCAGGAACATCGCCTGGACCGAGACCTTGACGGCGGGGAGCGCGATCTTGTCCCGGTCGGTGAAGTCGGCGAGCCGGTGCACCTTCGGATTGCTGGTGTTCATCAGGAGCGGCATGCTGTTCATCGCCGCCACGCCCTTCACCGCCATGGCGGTGCCCTCGGTCTTCGACCAGAGCAGCACGAGGGGCGGCACGCCGCCGGCCGCGAACTGGATCGTCCCCGAGAGCAGGGCGTCGTTCATCGCCGCGCCGCCCGCGAGGGTGAGGTAGCGCGCCTGGAGTCCCGCCACGCCGCGGGCGGCCGCGGCCTTCTGGAGCAGGCCCTGCTCCTCCATCAGCATCAGCGGCAGGTGGCCGAGGCTCGGCTGGCGGGCGATCGCCACCGCGCCGACCTCGTCGGCCCGCCCCGGGACGGGACTCGCCAGGAGCGCCGCGGCCCCGGCCAGAACGTCGCGTCTGCGCATGAGATCTCCTCCCTGAGCCCAAGGTCCGCGACCGTCGCGCCGACGCACGTCGCGGGCGCGACCTGCTTCCTCTCCCGAGCGGGAGAGGGTTGGGGTGAGGGATGAGAAAGTTCAGGATTGAGCCCGCCATCGACGCGCCGACAGGCCCAGCCTTTTTCTGAACGTTCTCGACCCTCACCCTGTCCCTCTCCCGCACGGGAGAGGGGACCCGCGCCCCGTTCGGCAGAGACGGCACCACGGTCATGCCGTGTGCTGAGACCGCTCTCCTCAGCCGGGGCGGCGGATCACCGGCGCCGCCACGCTCGCGATCATCACGTTGATGCAGGCCGGCAGGCCGCTGGCCTGGGCTGCCTCCAGCGCCGCCGGAAGTTCGGCCGCCTCGGTCACCAGCGCCCCGAAGCCGCCGAGGGCCTGGACGACCGCGTCGTAGCGGGTCGGGAGCAGGTCGCAGTGGCGCGTCCGCTCGGGGCCGTAGCTGCGCAGCTGGATCTGGTGCTCGGCGTTCCAGCGCGCGTCGTTGCCGACCACCGCGATGAACGGGATCCGATAGCGCACGGCGGTGTCGAACTCGGCCATGTGGAAGCCGAAGGTGCCGTCGCCCAGCACCGCGACCACCGGGGCGCCGGGGCGCTCCAGCGCGGCGGCGATCGCGAAGGGGATCGACGCGCCGATCGTGCCCGAGACGCCGTTGATCAGCCGGCGCCCGGCGCGGACCAGGGCCTGCGGCCATTGGCCGATCTCGCCGCCGTCGCAGATCAGCGTGCCGTCGGGGTGGCGTTCCAGGAAGGCGTCGACCGCCCGGCACAGCTCCACCGGGTGCAGGCGCTGACCCGTCCCGCGGAAATCCGCCCAGGCGGGCGGCCGGTGGGCGAGGGCGGCCCGCGCCTCCCGGTGCCAGGCGTCCCGGCGGGGGAGGGCGGTGCCGCGGGCGGTCAGCGCCGCCAGCACCGGCCGCGGATCGGCGATCCCTGAGACGGCGAGGCGGTCGGCCGGCGCGCGGGCCAGCAGCGCCGGATCGGGATCGACGAGGGCGAAGCGGCAGTCGGGCGCGAGGGCAGGGGCCGCGCCGAAGCGCAGGGTGAAGTCGAGCGGCTTGCCGAGGAGCACGAGGAGATCGGTCCGCGCCAGGACCTCGGCGAAGGCGCCGAGCGCCGGATCGTTGACCCCGCGCGGGCTCTCCATGCCGACGACCGGCAGGCCGATTGTCTCCTCCAAAGCCGCCAGGGCGGCCCGGCCGGAGGCGTCGCACAGGGCCGGGCCGCAGGCGACGAGGGGCCGCTCCGCACCGGCGAGGGCGGCGAGCAGGGCGGCCACGAGATCCGGCGCCGGCTCAGCGGCCCGGATGGCGGCCGCGGCCCGGTCCGGGATCCGCACCGAGACGGCGGGGACGGCCGTCTCCAGCAGGTCGACCGGCAGGCTGAGATGGACCGGGCCGGGCCGCCCCTCCCGGGCGATCCGGAAGGCCCGGGCGAGGTCCGGCCCGAGGGCGGCGACCGACCCGGCGGTCCAGGCGGCCTTGGTCATCGGCCGGGCGATGTCGGCCTGGTCCAGTTCCTGGAAGGCGCCGCGCCCGAGCTCCGACAGGCCGGCATGGCCCGAGAGCAGCAGGACCGGCGACTCGGCCGCGAGCGCCGTGGTGAGCGCCGCCGCGCCGTTGGTGTGGCCCTGCCCGCCGGTCACCAGGGCGACGCCGACCTCGCCGGTCAGCCGGCCCCAGGCATCGGCCATGTGGACGCAGGCCGCCTCCTGGCGGACGTGGACGAGGCTGATCCCGGTCTCGAGCAGCGCGTCGAAGACCGGCATGATGTGGTTGCCCGACAGGGTGAAGATCCGGGTGACGCCGAGCGCCTCCAGGGTCCGGGCCACGATGTCGGCGCCGCGCAGGGTCTGCATGGCGGGTTCTCCTCAGGCGGCGGCGTCGAGGAGCGAGCCGCCGGGCCGCACATGGGTGAAGTGCACCGGCTCCATCGCGAGGTCGAGCGCCCCGCCGCGCTGGCGGACCACGGTGAAGTGCGAGCTCGCGAGGTCCGAGGCCTCCGGGAAATCCTCGCGGAAATGGGCGCCGCGGCTGTCGGTGCGGGCGAGCGCCGCCCGGGCGACCGCCTGCGAGACCAGCACGAGGTTCTCGAGGTTCAGCCGGTCCATCCAGGTGAGCGCGTAGCGGCGGTCGCCGTCCGGCGCGCCGGCCCGGGCGACCGCGTCGGAGAGCCCGTCGAGGGTGGCGAGCGCCCGGGTCAGGCCGGCCGCGTCCCGCAGGATGCCGACATCGGCCCACATCGTCTCGTAGAGGGCCTCGCGGATCTCCGGCAGCGATTCCGCCGGCCGGCCGAGCGGGCCGTAGGCGCGGGCGAGGCCCGCCTCGATGGCGGCGGGGTCCGGGTCGGCGAGGCGGCCCTCGCGCGTCACGGCCCGCGCCATGGACTGGCCGGCCAGCCCCCCGAACACCGTGGAGTTCGCAACGCCGTTGCCGCCCAGCCGGTTCGCCCCGTGGACGCCGCCGGTATCCTCGCCGGCCGCGAAGAGGCGCGGCAGCGCGGTGGTGCAGTCGACCGCGAACTGGAGGCCGCCCATCATGTAGTGGGCCGTGGGGATGACCTCGACGAGGCCGCCCGCGAGATCGAAGCCGCAATCGGCGCAGCGCTCGACCATGCCCTTGAACCGGCGGCGCACGTCCTCGGGGCCGAGATGGCTCATCTGGATGTGGACGCCCCCGCTCGGCGTGGCGAAGCCGTCGCGCAGCCGCCGCATGATCGAGCGGCTGACCACGTCCCGGGTCGCCCGCTCGGCCCGCGGGTCGTAGGCCTCCATGAAGCGCTGGCCGGTGGAATCGAGGAGCCAGCCGCCGGCCCCGCGCAGGCCCTCCTCCAGCACCGTCCCGGTCATGCGGGTGCCGGCGCCGGCGAGCAGCCCGGTCGGGTGGAACTGCACCATCTCCATGTCGCGCAGCGGCAGCCCGGCGCGCAGCGCCATGGCGAGCCCGTCGCAGGACTTGTCGCCCGACGGCGTGTGGTACTTGTACATGGTCGGGCCGCCGCCCGTGGCGAGCAGCACGGCCTTCGCCCGCACCAGCTTCGGTTCGCCGGTGCGCATGTCGAGCATCAGCACGCCCGCCAGCCCCGATCCGTCCCGGGCCGGGATCAGTTCCAGGGCGCGGTGATCCTCCAGGCGGCGCACGTCCCGGCGCCAGACCTGCTCGGACAGGCGGTTGATGATCTCGATGCCGGTGAGGTCGCCCTTGTGCACCGTCCGGTCGAAGGTCTGGCCCGCGAAGGCCTTCTGGTGGACGCTGCCGTCCGGGTTGCGGTCGAAGAAGCAGCCGAGCTCGGTCTCCAGCTCGCGGATCCGCACCTGCGCCTCGGTGACGAGCGTCCAGGCGAGCGCCTGGTCGTTCAGCCACTTGCCGCCCTCGATCGTGTCCATGAAGTGCCGCTCGACCGAGTCGCCCGGCGCCAGCGCCACGTTGTAGCCGCCCTGGACCATGCGGGTGCAGCCGCACTTGCCGAGCAGCCCCTTCACCGCGACGGTGACGTCGAGGTCCGGCGCGACCTTCTTGGCGTGGAGCGCGGCGAACAGCCCGGCCCCGCCGGAGCCGAGGATCAGGATGTCGGTCTCGACCTGCGCGGGGCTCATCGGGCGTCCTCGAGGGAGGCGATGACGGCGTCGCGCCGGGCGGCCACGTCGCGCTGCACGTCGGCGAAGAGCGAGCCGCCGTGCGAGTCCATCCCGACCAGCAGCGGCCCGAAATCGCGGATCGCGAACTGCCACAGGCTCTCGGGGTGGAGGTCGTCGAGATCGACGTCCACGATAGTCTCGATCCAGGTGGTCTCCAGCGCCGCCGCGCCGCCGACGATCGCCAGGTAGGCGCCGCCGCGCCGCGCGAAGGCGTCGAGGGTCGCCGGACCCATGCCGCCCTTGCCGACGATGAGGCGCACGCCCTCGCGCTCCATCAGGGCGTCGGT
Source organism: Methylobacterium sp. A52T (assembly GCF_053346095.1). Lineage (NCBI taxonomy): Bacteria > Pseudomonadati > Pseudomonadota > Alphaproteobacteria > Hyphomicrobiales > Methylobacteriaceae > Methylobacterium > Methylobacterium sp. A52T. The sequence continues at coordinate 9,536 of NZ_JBKFBI010000084.1, forward strand.
GAAGCGCTCCATGCGCATCGACGTGGTGGTGCCGATGCAGAACGGCGCGAAGCCGACCGGCGCCTCGTTGGAGACCGGGACGCGGTGGACGTTCGGCGCGGTGTGGATCACCGCGTGGCCGTCGAGGTCGAGCCGGGTGCGGCGGTCCCGGTCGAACATGTGGATCAGGGTCGCGTCGCGGATGCCGAACAGCCAGCGCCGCAGGGTGACGGTGTCGCCGATCCGGAGCGCCCGGATCTCGGGCTCAGTGGCCGGCATGTCGAGGACGTGGTGGGCCACGGGGTACTCCTCAGGTCAAAGGCGTGGTGCGATGTCTCCGGGCGCCCGGAGTCCGCTTCCGCTGCCGCCGCGGATGTTCACGGATCGGCTTGTGCGTAACGCAACGGGTCCCCTCTCCCGAACGGGAGAGGGTTGGGGTGAGGGATCAGGTCCTTCCGGCGAGGTCGCACCCCTCACCCTGTCCCTCTCCCGAGCGGGACAGGGGACCCGCGCCCCCGTCGCGAAGCGTATCGATCCACGGCTAACCCGGAGCATCGCCGCTCACTCGAACGCGATGCCGCCCGGCGTGAGCGTCGCGCGGGCGCGGCGGGCCGAGTGGCACTGGATGTTCACCGCGACCGGGTTCTGGGTGATGTGGGTCGCGGCGAGCTCGACATGGACGGCGAAGCTCGTGGACCGGCCGCCGAGCCCCTGCGGGCCGATGCCGAGCTCGTTCACGGCCCGCGACAGCTCGGCCTCGATCCGGGCGCCCTCGGGATCGGAGCAGACGGAGCGCAGCGGCCGGGTCGCCGCCACCTTGGCGAGGTGCATGCACAGGTCCGAGGTGCCGCCGAGCCCGACGCCCACGATGGTCGGCGGGCAGACCCGGCCGCCCAGCTCGATGACCCGGTCGATGACGAAGCGCTTGGCCGCGCCGATCCCGTCGGAGGGCAGCAGCATCTGCAGGAACGAGCCGTTCTCGGAGCCGGAGCCCTTCGGGATCATCTCGACCGCCACGGTCTCGGGCCGGTCGTCGAAGTCGACGTGGATGATCGGCACGCGGATGCCGCAGGAGGTCTGCTCGTTCCTGCGGGTGATCGGGTGGACCACCGAGGAGCGTAAGGAGAACTCCTTCGTGGCCCGCTCGCAGCCGCGCCGGATCGCGGCCTTCAAGGCGGCGCCGTCGACGCGCACGCCGGCGCCGATCACGACGTTGTAGATCGGGATGCCGGTATCCTGGCAGAGGATATTCTTCGTGCGCTCCGCGACCGCGACGTTCTCCACCATCGTGTCGAGGATGGCGCGGCCGGTGGCGCTGGTCTCGGTCCGCTGCAGGTCGGCGAAGCCCGCCTTGATGTCGGGCGGCAGGATCTTCAGGGCGCGGACGTAGAGGTCGCGGCAGACCTCCTCGAATTCGCGGATGTCGAGATCCATGGCGGGTCTCCGCTGGTGACGGACGGGGGATCAGGCCCCGCTGAGGAGGAACAGCAGGCCGACCGCGAAGGCGGCCGCGAGACAGCCCGCCACGACGCGGGCATTGCGCTCGCGGAAGCGCAGCCACTCGATGGCGAGCACGCGCAGCCCCAGCGCCATGTGGACGGCGAGCGCGCAGACGAGGCCCCATTCGGCCGTCCGGACGAGGCCGTTATGGGTGAGGCCGAGGAAGCTCTCCAGCCGGTTGGCACCCTGGAGTGCGGTGCCGAGCGCGATGAAGTGCATCGGCAGGAACAGCGCCAGGGCGATCCCCGAGAGCCGGTGGATCAGCGCGGCGGCGAAGCCGGGCCGGCGCAGGGACGCGCGGGTGATGCCGGTCCGCCCGGCCGTGCTGGGGGCGGTCCTCATGCCGCGTACACCGCGAGTGCCGCCCGCAGGCCCAGCCCGGCGAGCAGGGCCGAGAGGGCGATCATGGCGACGTCGAGGGAGCGGCCGCGCCAGCCGGTCCACTCGCGCAGGACGCTGCGCAGGCCGATCGGCGCGTGGATCGCGGCGGCCAGAACGAAGACCGCGTAGAACAGCAGGAAGGCGAGGTTGCCCTGCGTCCGGCCCAGGATCTCGCCGGCCGTGAGCCCGCCGCGCACCGCGTAGAGGATCGTGCCGAGATGGACCGCGACCGTGACCGCCAGGATCGCCGCCGTGCCGCGCTGGGCGAGGTACAGGAGCGGGCTCATCCGCGCCTCCAGAACCGGCGCAGCGCCGCCTTGCCGGTCTCGCGCTTGAGGCCGGCGATCGAGAAGGTGGGGCTCAGTCCCTTCGGACAGTGCTCGGTGCAGCTCATGTGGCTGTGGCAGGAGTGGCAGCCGGCATCGCCCGCCACCGCGGCGAGCCGATCCCGGTCGCGGTCGCGCACGTCGTTGACCAGCGTCCAGGCCCGGTTGAGGGCCGCCGGCCCGAGATAGTCGGGGTTCCACGTCACCAGATCGCAGGCGGCGTAGCAGACGCCGCAATTGATGCACTCGATGCCGGCATCGACCTCCCGGCGCGCGGCGGATTCCGGTTCCACGACCGCGAAATCCTCGGGCGGGTTCTCGCCCGGCTCGAAGAAGCCGTGGGCCCGGCGCCACTTCTCGAAGAAGGGCTCCATGTCGACCGCGAGGTCCTTCACCACCGTCAGGTTGCGCAGGGGCTCGAGCGTCAGCACCCCGTCCGGCGCCACGGCGGCAACCCGGGTGCGGCAGGTCCAGCGCGGGCGCCCGTTCACCGTCATGCCGCAGGAGCCGCACATGCCGACCCGGCAGGCGAACCGGTAGGCGAGGGTCGGGTCCTGGTCGCGCTGGATCTCGGTGACGACGTCGAGCACCGTCTGGTTGGCCCGGCGCGGCACCGCGTAGTCCGCGACGGTCTCGCCGCGCCGGACATGCACCCGCAGCGTCTCGCCTGCGCCCGGGTCGACGGCCGCGTGGCCGACGGGAGCCGTCACCGGTTGGCCTCCTTCGGGGCGCCGGCGTTCGGATCGGGGAAGAACAGCTCGCTCTCGCTGTCGGCCTTGGCCGAGACCAGCCCGGCCCGGTTCATGTAGGCGAGGTAGGCGAGCATCCGCTCGGGCTTGGTGGTCCAGGCGTTCTGCGGCGCGCGGATGATCGCTACGGCCTCCTCGGGCGAGATCTTCGCCCCCTCGGCCTTGATCCACAGGGCGGCGGCCCGGGCCGGGTCGTCGCGGATCAGCGCGAGGCTCTCCTCCAGCGCCGCCCGGAAGGCCGCCGTGACCTTGGGGTTCTCGGTGACGAAGCGGCTGGTCGCCCAGACGAGGTTGAAGGTGTGGGGGCCGCCCATCACGTCGTAGCTGTCGAGCACCTTGCGGGCGCGCGGGTCCTTCAGCTCCATCTCCTGGAAGGGCGGCGAGCCGAAATGGGCCGTGATCTCGGAGCGGCCGCCCATCATGGCGGTCTGCGCGTCCGGGTGCCCCATCGAGACGGTGAGCGGGTCGAGCTTGGCCTGCTGGCCCGGCCCGAAGGCCTTCTCGGCGGCCATCTGCAGGGTGATGGCCTGGATCGAGGTCTTGGCGGTCGGCAGGGCGATCTTGTCCTGCGGCCCGAAATCCGTGATCGCCTTCACCGCCGGGTTGATGGTCACCAGCCAGAGCGGCATCGCGTTCAGCGCCGACACGCCCTTGACCTTGAGATTGCCCTGCGTCCGGCCCCAGATCGTCAGGAACGGGCCGACTCCGCCGGAGGCGAGGTCGAGGTTGCCGGATAGCAGGGCCTCGTTCATCCCCGAGCCGCCGGTGAAGCGCATCCACTCGGCCTTGACGTCGAGCCCGCGCTGCTTCGCCTGCTTCTCCAGCAGGCCCTCCTCCTCCATCACGGTGAGCGGCAGGTAGGAGATCCCGAACTGCTTGGCGAGCCGCACGGTCGAGACCTCGGCCCGGGCGGCGCCGAGCGCCCCCCATAGGACCGCGACCGTCCCGACGAGCCGGATGATGCTCCGTGCCGTCATGGCGCTCCTCACCTGTCTGCGCGCCGATCTTGCGAAGTCCGCGACCTCGTCGGCGTCGGATCGAGGATACGCCCCCGGGAAGGCCTGTCAACATTCATGTGTCATATATATGACTTGGATGACGCCCTCCCGGTGGCTGCACCGAGACGCCCCGTGCGCGATGGGACCGGCGGTGGATGGGCGGCGTGCCACCGGCTCCCGCAGTCGCTCTCGTCGCGGTGAATGCCGACTTGGCACGCGTCAGTGTCGGCCCTTGTCTCGGGTCTACCCGCCCCACCGCGGGCGTCGGCCCAGATTTAAGGTCATTTATAAGACTTGAGGGGGCGCCGCGGCCGCCGCGACGTTGCTCGCGCGATGGCCGGCCGGAATGCGGCCCGCGGCCGGCACCGCGCAGCCCGAGCCGGCGTTAACCGGATCCGACCGCGTCAGTCTTCCAGCGGCCGAAGCCCACTCGACGCGGACTCCGCCGCCACGGCGCAGGTGTGGTCCTGCACGACCTCGCCGTTGGACGCCTTGCCGAAGCGGCTGGTCACCAGACCGTCCAGGAGCACGAAGCCCGGCTTCGCGCCCGGGAACTCGGCGCCCACGACAGCCAGGGCGTGCTCGCCCATGGCCGAGCGCGCGCCGTCGTCGCGCGCCAGCAGGTCGAACGGGTCCGCGGTGCCGAGATCCTCGCCGAGCACGCGCATCGCCCGGTACGGGCGACCGACCAGCGGTTCCGCGAGAGGCGCCCAGCGATCCCCGATCGTGGGTGCGAGGCGGCGAAGGGTGTCGCGGACATCCCGGCGGACGCAGTCGATGTGGATGTGCAGCTGTCCCTGGGTCCGCCGCAGCCGCGAGTTCACCGCGAGACTGACGTCGCGCCGGTCGAGCGGATGGCCGAGACGCTCCTCCACGAAGGTTCGGGCGCGCCACGCCTTGGCGAAGTAGTTCGTCGTGCCGGGCTGGAGGAGCACGGGGCTCTCGATGCCGGTGATGCGCGCCGTCGGGATCAGGAGGAACTGCGCCCGCCCGCGGAGGTCTTTGAGGATGGCGTATCCCTTCTCGACCCCGCCCTCCAGGTCGACCAGGCTGCACGGCGCGGGGCCCTGTCCGCGCAACGCGTGGGGGACGCACGCGCCGTGCACGATCGCCCACAGGGCTCCGCCCTTCCCGAGGAGGTTGGGCACGAGGGCTATGGCCAGCCAGACGGCCGTCGCCGCGAGGACGAGAAGGAGGCCCAGCGATCGCCGCGACAGCCCGGTCCTCGCGCGCCCCGTCGAACCGCACGGTGACGCGGTACCCGGTCGGCCGCGGACGGCGTCACGCACCTGACGGGTGAGCCCGACCGCGGCTCTGCGCAAATCCATGACGTGACCCGGTAGCCCGTTGCCGCGAAGCGCCGGGGCCGCCGGCGCCGGAACCGTCTTACAGATCGCCCGCCGCCTGAGCGATCTCTGTCCCGCTACGGATGCAACGCCGGACGGATCGTGCGGAACGCGGGCGCCGCCGCGGGGCCCGGCACCGGACGCGGTGACGCCGCCGCGCATTTCGCGCTCCGGATCCCGCGCGGCCCCTTCTCGGACACCTATCCGATGGGCCATGCCTCGAGAGGCCTCGTCATCGGCGCCGGACTGGGACATGCCTGTCCGCACCCCGATGCCGTCGGCGGCCGCAACCGATCCGGCGGCGCTCCGCCGGGAACGCGGCGCGAACGACAGGGGTGGGAAGACGCGCGCGAGGACCGGCTCGACGCGCGGTCCGGGAGCCGGGAGCCCGGCGACCGCTGAGACAGACCGGACGGCCGGGGCGACCCGGGCCGCCCACGCGAGGAGACGACCATGACCGACGAACCGCACGGCTTCGACCGCGGCCTGACCAATTACGGCGACCGCGACTTCGCCCGCTACCTGCGCCGCTCCTTCGCGCGCTCGATGGGCATCTCGGTCGGCCTTCTGAACAAGCCGGTGGTCGGCATCGCCATGACGCCGTCGGGCTTCAACAACTGCCACCGGGGCATGCCCGAGCTGGTGGAGGCGGTCTCCCGCGGCGTGCTGGCGGCCGGCGCCCTGCCGCGGCCGTTCCCGACCGTGTCGCTCGGCGAAGTTTTCCTCAACCCGACCAGCATGATGTACCGCAACCTCATGGCCATGGACACCGAGGAGATGATCGGCGCCCAGCCGATGGACGCGGTGGTGCTGATCGGCGGCTGCGACAAGACCGTGCCGGCCCAGCTCATGGGCGCGGCCTCCGCCGACCTGCCGGCGATCCAGCTCGTCACCGGCCCGATGTCGACCGGCCGCCACAAGGGCCAGCGGCTCGGCGCCTGCACGGATTGCCGGGGCTTCTGGGCCAAGTACCGGGCCGGCACCGTCGATGCCGAGGAGATCGCCGAGGTCGAGGGCCGGCTCTCCGTCACGGCCGGCACCTGCGCGGTGATGGGCACGGCCTCGACCATGGCGTGCATCGCCGAGGCGCTCGGCATGTCGCTGCCGGGCACCGCGGCGATCCCGGCGGTGCATTCCGACCGGCTGGTGGCCGCCGAGGAGACCGGCCGCGCGGCGGTGCGGCTGATCGAGACGCGGATCCGGCCCTCCCAGGTGATCACGCAGAAGTCGGTCGAGAACGCGATCCGCGTGCTGATGGCGGTGTCGGGCTCGACCAACGCCATCGTGCACCTCACCGCCATCGCCGGGCGGCTCGGCATCCGGATCTCGCCCGAGCGCTTCAACCAGATCTCCGACGAGACGCCGGTGCTGGTCGACCTGAAGCCCGTGGGGCAGGGCTACATGGAGGACTTCCACGCCGCCGGCGGCATGGGCGCGCTCCTGCGCGAACTGCGCCCGCTCCTCCATCTCGACACCGTGGACGTGGAGGGCCGGACCCTCGCCGAGCGCCTGGACGAGCCGGAGGCCTGGGTCGACCGCGCGGTCATCCGCACCGCGGCGGATCCCGTGTCGCCGGTCGGCGGCCTGGTGGCCCTGTCCGGCAGCCTCGCGCCCGACGGGGCGATCTTCAAGCGCGCGGCGGCGACGCCCGACCTGTTCGAGTCGGAGGGCCGGGCGGTGGTGTTCACCGGCCTGGAGGACCTGTCGGCGCGCATCGACGACCCCGCGCTCGACGTGGCGCCCGGCGATATCCTCGTCCTGCAGAATGCCGGCCCGCACGCGGCCGGCATGCCGGAGGCGGGCTACCTGCCGATCCCCAAGAAGCTGGCGCAGGCGGGCGTGAAGGACATGGTGCGCATCTCCGACGCGCGGATGTCGGGCACGGCCTTCGGGTCGATCGTCCTCCACGTGGCCCCGGAGGCCGCGGTGGGCGGACCGCTGGCCGCGGTGCGCGACGGCGACCGCATCCGCCTGTCGATCCGGGACAAGCGCGTCGATCTCCTGGTCGCGGAGGACGAGATCGCCCGCCGGCTCGCCGACCACCGGCCGCCGCCGGCTCCGGCCCGGGGCTACAAGGCGCTCTACCGGCGCAGCGTCACGCAGGCTCCGGAGGGCTGCGACTTCGACTTCCTCGCCAAGGCGGAGGGCTGACGGCCCGCACCCTCCGTCCGGACGCGCCGGACGGCCGTGACGGACACCGTCGATCCGAAACCCGCGGCCCGCCCGACCGCGGGCCGCGCGCGCCGTCGCGGCATCTGGGGCCGTCGCGTCGCCCGCTCCCGTCCCGGCGGCGAGGCGGCCCGAGCCGGGTGCCGCGTCGGACCGGCTCAGCCCGGGATCGTGGAGCGCGCCGCCTCGAGCAGTTCCCCGGCCAGGGCCTCGTCGTCGACGCCCCGGGCCAGCACCACCGCCCCCACCATGGTCGACAGCGCGATCAGGGCGCGCTGCCGGCGGCGCTCCTTCGACGCTCTGGGCAGCCTGTCCGCGATGAGGGCGGCGAGCCCCTTGACCCCCTGGGTGAACCGCGCCCGCAGGGCGCTTCCGGGCGGCTCGCGCCCGACGTCGTTCACCAGCGCCGCGACGGGGCAACCTCTCCCCGGCGCGCGGACGTGCCCCAGGGAGAGGTAGTTCTCGATGAAGGCGTCGAGGTTGGCCCGGTACTCGGCACTGATCGCCGCGTCGAACGCCTCCGCGGCGAGGGCATCCTTGTTGGCGAACTGACCGTAGAAGCCGCCATGGGTCAGGCCCGCGGCCGCCATGATGTCGACGACGCCGATACCGTGCAGGCCGCGCTCCCGGAACAGGGCCGAGGCGACCTCGACCACGCGCTGGCGGTTCAGCTTGGCTTGCTCCTGCGAGACCCTTGGCATCGTACCGTCCTCCGCTCCGCCTCCTCACATAGATGCGAGATGTCATTTATTGAAGGGACGGCGAGCCGCGGATGCCCGAGGCCGGGCGGAGAGGGGCTTCGCGGCCGCGCCGCGGCGGCCGTTCAGGGCTGCCGACCGGCCCGCGCGAGGGGGCGAAGCGCGGGCCGGTCGATGCACCGCGCGCCCGGGACCCGAGCGCGCGATCGCGGGATGCCCCGAGCGGGGCATCGGTGGGGTGAGGCCGGGTCAGGGCTCGGCCGGCACGGGCACCGGTGCGGGGCCGGGTGCGGTCCGCGTCGCGCGCGCGTCCCGCGCCACCCGGAACCAGAGGGCGTAGAGCGCCGGCAGGAACAGCAGGGTCAGCAGGGTCCCGACGCCGACCCCGCCGATGAGCACGTAGGCCAGCGCCCCCCAGAACACCGAGTGGGTCAGCGGGACGAAGGCGAGCATCGCGGCGGCGGCCGTCAGGATCACCGGTCGGGCCCGCCGCACCGTCGACTCGACGATGGCCTCGTAGTCCGACAGGCCCGCCGCGCGGTCGTGGTGGATCTGGTCCACCAGGATCAGCGTGTTGCGCATCAGGATGCCGGACAGCGCGATCAGGCCGAGGATCGCGTTGAAGCCGAAGGGCTGGTGGAAGACGAGCAGCGTCGGGACCGCCCCGACGAGGCCGAGCGGCGCGGTCGCGAACACCATGAACATCGTGGTGAACGAGCGGACCTGCAGCATGATGACCGTCAGGGTCACGATCAGCATCAGCGGGAAGACCGTGACGAGCGCCGTCATCGCCTTCTCGCTCTCCTCCACCGAACCGGCCGTGTCGATGCGGTAGCCGGGCGGCAGCTTCGCCTTGATGGCGGCGAGTTCGGGGACGATCTGCGCGTGGATGTCCGGCGGCTGCTTGCCGTCGATCACGTCGCCCTGCACGCGGATATAGGTCTCGCGGTTGTAGCGCTTGAGCACCGCGTCCTCGTTGCGGCTCTCCAGGTGCGCGACCTGGGAGAGCGGCACCTGCCGCCCGTCCCGCGTGGCCAGAGTCAGGTCGCCGATGTCGCCGAGCGAGCGGCGCTCGGGGCCGGGGCTGCGCAGGAGCACGTCCACGGAGCGCAGGTTCTCACGCACCTGGGTCGCCGGGGTGCCGTTGAGGTAGCTCTGCAGCTGCTGGCCGGCCTCCTTCGGCGTCAGGCCGATCAGGCGCAGGCGCTCCTGGTCGAGGGCGAGGTGCAGGGTCGGCGTCCTGTCGCCCCAGTCGAGATGGACGAGGCGCATGTTGGGGTTGGCCATCATGACGTCGCGCACCTCCGCGGCGATGCCGCGGATGACGTTGAGGTCGGGCCCGACCACCCGGAAGGCGACGGGGAAGCGCACCGGCGGCCCGAACACGATCTGCAGCACCCGCACCCGCGCCTCGGGGAAGCGGCCGTCGTCCACGAGACGGCGCACCTTGCCGCGCAGCACGTCGCGGGCGTGGGAATCGGCGGTCTGGACGACGATCTGCGCGAAGGCGGGGTCGGGCAGCTCCGGGTCGAACGAGAGCACGAAGCGCGGCATGCCCTGGCCGATATAGCTCGTGATCTCGCCCGCCTCGGGCAGCGCGCGCACGGCCGCCTCGACCTTCTTCACGCTGGCCTCGGTGGTCGCGAAGGCGGACCCGGTCGGCAGCGTCACCTCGACGATGAGTTCGGAGCGCTCCGAGTTCGGGAAGAACTGCTTCTCGACCTTGCCCATGCCGACCGCGGCCGCCGCGAACAGCGCCACGGTGATGCCGGCGGCCATCCACTTGTGGTCAACCGAGAGCCGCACGACCCGGCGCAGGCGCTGGTAGTTCCGCGTGGCGTAGATCGCGGCGTGCCCGCCCTCGACCGTCTCGATGTTCGGCAGGAGCTTGACGCCGAGGTAGGGCGTGAAGGTCACGGCCACGATCCACGAGACGATCAGCGAGAAGGCCACCACCCAGAAGATGTTGCCCGCGTACTCGCCCGCCGTTGAAGCGGCGAAGCCCACCGGCAGGAAGCCCGCGATGGTGACGAGCGTGCCGGTCAGCATCGGCGCGGCGGTGGCGCTCCAGGCATAGGTCGCCGCCGAGACCCGGTCGGCGCCCTCCTCCATGCGCACCACCATCATCTCGATGGCGATGATGGCGTCGTCGACGAGGAGCCCGAGCGAGATGATCAGGGCGCCGAGCGTGATGCGGTCGAAGTCGCGGCCGGTGATCATCATCACCACGAACACGGCCGAGAGGGTGAGTGGCACCGCCAGCGCCACCACGATGCCGACCCGGAAGCCGAGCGCCACGAGGCTGACGAAGATCACCACCGAGAGTGCGGTGAAGAACTTCACCATGAATTCGTGGATGGCGTCGTCGATCACCTTCGCCTGGTCGGTGATCTTCGTGAAAGTGATGCCGGTCGGGAGGTCGCGATGGATCGCGACCTCCTCGGCGTTCAGCGCCTCGCCCAGGCTGAGTCCGTTGAAGCCCGGCTTCATCACGAGGCCCAGCACCAGGGCCGGCGCGCCGTCGTTGCGGATCGCGAAGGTCTTCGGGTCCTCGTAGCCACGCTTGACCTCGGCGATGTCGCCGAGCTTGAGGCTGCGGTCGCCGGCCGCCACCGGGAGGTCGCGGATCGCGTCGAGGCCGTCGATGGCGCCGTCGAGGCGCAGGTAGACCCGCGGGCCGTCGGCCTCCACGAAGCCGGCCGGCGTCACGTCGTTCTGGTCGGCGAGCGCCGCCAGGAGCTGCTGGCCGGTGATGCCCAGGGTCGCGAGGCGCTGGTAGGAGACCTCGACGAAGATCTTCTGCGCCTGCTCGCCGAGGATGTTGATCTTCTCGACGCCGGGCACGCGCAGCAGCCGCTGGCGCAGTTCCTCCGCGCGGAGCACGAGCGCCCTGTGCGGCAGCCCCTGGGCCTGGAGCGCGTAGAGGGCGAAGTAGACGTCCGAGAACTCGTCGTTGAACAGCGGCCCGAGCACGCCGCGCGGCAGGCCGGAGGCCTGGTCGGAGAGCTTCTTGCGCGCCTGGTAGAATTCCGACTGGAGCCGGGCCGGCGGCATGCTGTCCTTGAAGAAGACCTTCATCAGCATCAGGCCGGGGCGGACGGTCGTCTCGGCGCGGTCGTAGTAGACGAGCTCCTGCAGCCGCTTCTCCAGCGGGTCGGCGACCTGCCGCTGCATCTCGTCGGTGGTCGCGCCGGGCCACGCGGCCGAGACCGCCATGGTCTTGACCGTGAAGGTCGGGTCCTCGGCGCGCCCGAGCTTCTCGAAGGCGAAGATCCCGGCCGCGGTGACGGCGAGCAGGAGGAACAGCGTGACGGCGCGCTCGCGCACCGCCAGGGCCGAGAGGTTGAAGCCGGAGGCGGTCATCGGCCGGCCTCCACGACGCTGGCGTCGGCCTGACGGACCTTCTCGCCCGCTCTCAGCAGATGGGCGCCGAGCGCGACGATCCGGTCACCGGGCATCAGGCCCGAGGCGACTTCCGCGGTTTCCTCCGACAGGCGCGCGACGGTGACGGGTTGCGCCGCGACGGTCTGGGTCCCGGCGTCGTAGCGCCAGACGGCCGAGCCGCCGCCCTGGTCGAACAGGGCCCCCAGCGGCACGGACACCGAAGCCCGCGCCTGCCCCTGGGCAGGGATCAGCTGGAGCGTCACGGTCGCCCCGAGGGGCGCGGTCTCGCCCCCGCCCGACAGGATGTAGCGGGCGCGGTAGGTGCGGGTCGCCGGGTCGGCCGTGGCCGACAATTCCCGGAGCTTGGCCGGGTAGGTCGTCTCGCCCTCGGCGTAGAGGGTGGCCGACGCCGTGCCCTTCGCGCGTTGCCGGCTCCCCTCCGGCAGGAACACCTCCGCCTCGCGCGCGCCGTCGCGGGCGAGCTTCACCACCGTCTGCCCGGCGGCGACGACTTGGCCCGGCTCGGTCGGCACCTCCATCACGACGCCGTCGGCATCGGCTTGGAGCTCGGAATAGCCGGCCTGGTTGGCGATCTGGCTCGCCTGCGCCTCGGCGTTGGCGAACTGGGCGATGGCGGCGTCGGCGGCCGCCTTGTTCTGGTCGTAGGTCTGCTTCGAGGTCCAGCCGTCGCCGACGAGCTTGCGGCTGCGCTCCTCGTCGGCCCTGGCCTTGATCATCTGCGCGCGGGCCGCCTCGACCGAGGCGCGGGCCGCGTTGAGGGCCAGGGTGAAGTCCGTCCGGTCGAGGCGCATCAGGGGCTGGCCGAGGCGTACGTGGTCGCCCGGGTCGACGAGGCGCTCGAAGATCTTTCCGCCGACCCGGAAGCCGAGGTTGCTCTCGGTGCGCGCCCGGATCACGCCGGTGTAGCGCGCCACCGCCGCCGAGGCGGGCGCGACCGCGACGGTCTGCACCAGCGGCGGCTCCGGCGTGACGGCGGTCTCGGCCGGCGAGCATGCCGCGAGTGCCAAGCCGGCGAACCCGATCACCCATCGCGCGTCCATCACCGAACCCCGTCCAAGCCGATCGCCAGAAAAATTATGATCATCATTTATTTGGGCGCGACATCGCCGTCAATGGCGGCAGCGGCCAGCACCGGCCGAGGGCTGACGCGCGCGCTGTCTCCTCCGGCTGCCGATCCGGCGGCCGTCCGATCCCCTTGAAGAGAGCGGGGTCTGCCGGCATCTCACGATCATGCCCGATGTCGCGCTCGACGAAGCCAGCCTCGCCCGCTTTCTCGATGCCTTCTACGGCCGCGTGCGCGGCGATGCGCTGATCGGACCCGTCTTCGCGGCGGCGATCCCCGACCCGGACTGGCCCCGGCACATGGAGACCGTCCGGGCGTTCTGGTCCTCGGTCCTCTTCAAGTCAGGCCGGTACAAGGGCAACCCGTTCGGCAAGCATCTCGCGCTGGGCCGCCTCCAGCCCGAGCACTTCGCGCGGTGGCTCGACCTGTTCGGGGAGACGGCCTCCGCCCATTTCTCCCCCGAGCCTGCCGCCCTCCTGATCGAGCGCGCGCACCGCATCGGCGACAGCCTGAAGGCGGGCCTGTTCTTCCGGCCAGACGTCTCGCCCGCGCCGGCGGCGGGATCTGCCGCGCCGTGATCCCCGGGGAAGGCGCACGCGTGAGACGCGCGCGAAGCCGCGACCGGCGGGACGGCCCGAGATCCCGGGGGGCGGGTCCGGAATCCTCAGAGCGCGGCCGGACTCGTGCGCGCCCGCCGGCAGTGGATCAGCCACAGCACGATCGCCACGTTGACGGCGTTCCAGGCGAGCCCATTGACGAACGCCGCACGGTAGGAGCCGGTGGCGTCGAAGATCGCCCCCGTGAGCCAGCCGCCGAGCGCCATGCCGGCCAGCGTCGCCATCAGCACCGCACCGATCCGCGCCCCGGCCTCCTCGGCCGGGAGGTACTCGCGCACGATGATCGCGTAGGCCGGCACGATGCCGCCCTGGAACAGGCCGAACAGGGCCGAGATTACGTAGAGCGAGGTCAGGTCGTCGAACGCGAGGTAGAGCGCGAGCGCCGCCGCCTGCAGCAGCGCACCGGCCAGCAGCGTCGCGAGACCGCCGATCCGGTCGGCGACGAAGCCCGACGCGACCCGGCTGACGATGCCGAAGCCGAGCATCAGCGACAGCATCTGCGCGCCGCGGGCGACGCCGTACCCGAGATCGCTGCAGTACGCCACGATGTGGACCTGCGGCATCGCCATCGCCACGCAGCACGCGGTGCCGGCCACGACGAGGAGGCCCTGCAGCGCCGCGGGCGACAGCGTCGTCACGGCCTGCGGACCGGCCGCGCGCGTCGCCGAGGCCCGTGGCGGCCGGCCCCGCATCGCCAGCGCGAGGGGCAGCATGGCGACGAGGCAGAACAGGCCGATGCCGGCCTGCGTCGCGCGCCAGCCGTACGCGTGGACCGCGCGCTCCACCACCGGCGGCCAGAGCGTGCCCGCGAGGTAATTGCCGGACGCGCACAGCGCGACGGCGAGTCCCCGCCGGCGCCAGAACCAGCGCGACACGTCGGCCATCAGCGGTCCGAAGGCGACCGAGCTGCCGAGCGCCCCGACGAGCACGCCGTGCACGAGGGCGAACTGCCAGAGGTTCGTCGCGAGGGCGCTGAGCCCGTAGCCGAGGGCCAGGCAGACGGTGCCGAGGACCAGCGGGGGCACGATGCCGATGCGGTCCGCGAGCCGGCCCATCAGGAGGCCGCCGACCGCGAAGCCGAGCATCGTGAGGGTATAGGGCAGGGCGGCCGCCGCCCGATCGACCCCGAACTCGGCCTGAACCGCGGGCAGCACGACGACGACCGACCACATGCCGACGCCCCCGACCGTGCCGAGCGCCGTCGCCGCGGCGAGCCGACGCCAGGCGCGGCCCGAATCGGCAATCCCATCCTCAGCCATTCCGGCGCACATCGATCTCCGTCCGTGCGGCGCGTTTCACACGAATGCGCCTTCGTCGCCAGCACCGAGCCCGTCCGTCGGCGCGGGCCTTCGGGACACCGCTCGCTCGCCGACGCGCGCCTCACCCGGCCCTGCCGCGGCGCGCGATCGGTGCTAGAGGTGCCGCCGCGCTCGCCGGCGATGCCGGCTCGGGCCGGGGCGACCATCGGTCGGCCGATGTCGGGCCTCGATGGCGCCCGTCCACCGACCACCCGTACGAGAGGGCTGACGCCACGATGCGAACGATCGTTTATGCCGATGGCGGTTGCGACCCGAACCCCGGGCCGGGGGGGTGGGGCGTCGTCATCGCGGCCCCGGACGGCACGATCGAGCTGTGCGGCGGGGAGCCCGGCACCACGACCAACAACCGGATGGAACTGACGGCCGCGATCAAGGGTCTCGAGCATTTCCCCGCCGGGGCCGCGATCGAGATGCGGTGCGACAGCCAGTACGTCGTGAAGTCGGTGACCGAGTGGATGCGCGGTTGGAAGGCGAGGGGCTGGCGCTCGACCACGGGTGACGTGAAGAACGTCGATCTCATGAAGCGCCTCGACGAACTGAACGCGGCGCGCGACGTGAAGTGGACCTGGGTCCGGGGACATGCCGGCGACCGCCTCAACGAGCGCGCCGACGCGCTCGTCCACAGGGGCCGTCGCGAAGCGAAGCTCGGCAAGCTCGAGTCGCGGAGCAGCGCCGCGCCCGTACCGGCCCCGACCGCCGCACCGGCGCCGTCGAGCCGGGGCGCCGACCTGCGGATCGACCTCGCGCTCGGCCTCCAGGTCGCTCGGGCCGCGAAGGCGGCGGGTGTCACGCCCGACGCTCTCGTCGACGATGCGATCCGCTTCTATCTGGAGATCGGGCCGAGCGAGGTCGCACGCCTGCGATCAGGCCGGGCCTAGCGGGCGAGGACGCGCGCGGCGACGCCGGGTCGCCGTTCCGCGATCTCCGGGACGGAGCTCGGCCTACTCGCAGACCTCGATCCGCCGAACGTGCTCGTACCCGTACGGATCGATGTACGCGCGGCGCTCGAAGTGGCAGGCGCCGTACGGGTCGGGCGCGGCGTAGACGGGGCGACCCGGGTAGTACCCGCTGTTGGCGGACGCGATGGCGCTGCCGGCCACGACGCCGCCGAGGATACCCAGCGCCACGGCGCCGCCGACGCCGATGCCGCGCGCCTGAGCGGCCGGCGGGGTGGCGCAGAGTGCCAGAGCGACCAGGGCCGCCGCACCGCCGGTCCGCAGAAACGTTTGACGCATGGTGACCTCCCATTCCTCGATGCGGACACCATGAGCCCGCAACCGCCGGATCTCGGTGCTGATCGGCACACCGGGTTCAGGGGTCGCCGCGCTCGACGCGGCGCCGGGCGATCCGGCGCTGTCATCGATCCTGTTCGGAGCTGTGGTAGCTACCCGGACCGGCCGCGCGGCCTTGTGGACCGCGCGGCGCTCGTGAACGGGACCGCCATGCGCTTCTCTGCCCTCGTCGTCGGTCTGTGCCTGACCTCCTTCCCGATCGCGGCGGCACTGGCACAACCGGCCCCGAAGCCCGCGCCCACGACCGCGCCGGATCCGGCCCTGCTGAAGGTTGCCCGGGAGACCGTCGCGCAGATGCAG
>NZ_JBKFBI010000085.1:0-25637 GCF_053346095.1 Methylobacterium sp. A52T
GGCCTGTTCCTGGCCGCCGGCGCGGCGGCCCTGGCGCTGCCGGCCGGCCCTGGCGGCGCGGCCGAGGCCGGGGCGCCGTGGCACGGCTTCGCCGCCCTGGTGGCCCTGCCGCGCTTCCGCCGCACGGTGCTGGTCGCCGCCCTTGTGATCGGCGCGCACGCGATGCACGACGGCTTCGCCATGATCCTGTGGCGGTCCGCCGGGATCGCGGCGACCACCGCAGGCCTGCTCTGGTCGGTCTCGGTGGCCGCGGAGGTCGTGGTCTTCCTGCTGGTCGGACCGCCCCTGCTGGCGCGGATCGGCCCGGCGACCGGCGTCGCGGTGGCGGCCTGCGCGGGGGCCCTGCGCTGGGCGGTGCTGGCATCCACGACCGCGCTTCCCTGGCTCGCCGCCGCCGAGTCCCTGCACGGGCTGAGCTTCGCCCTCCTGCACCTCGCCTGCCTGGGGCTCATCGAGGCGTCGACGCCGGCCGATCTCCGGACGACCGCGCTGGCGCTCTACGGGACGCTGGGCCTCGGCCTGTCGGGGGTCGCCGCGACCCTGGCCTCCGGGGCGCTCTACGGGGCGTTCGGCGCATCGGCCTTCTGGGCGATGGCGGCGCTGAGCCTCGCGGCCCTGCCGCTCGTGCCGGCGCTGCGGGATCGCTGAAGCGGCGGGTTCTTTTGCCGCGCCTATGGTACGGACCCGGAACGGACCCGCCCGAAAAGCCCCGCATGCCCGCCGTCGCCGAGATCCTGATCCCGCTCGCCCTCGATACGCCCTACAGCTACGTGGCGCCGGCCGGGCTCGACCTCGCCCCGGGCGACGTGGTGCAGGTGCCCCTCGGCCCGCGCGAGATCGTCGGGGTGGTCTGGGGCGTCGCCGAGACGCCCGGCGGCTCGAACCTGCGGCCCGTGACCGGCCGCCTGCCCTACCCGCCCCTGTCGGAGCCGCTGCGCAGCCTCGTCGACTGGATCGCCCGCTACACGCTGGCGCCGAAGGGCTCGGCGCTCGCCATGGTCCTGCGGCTGCCCGACGAGGCGGCCGCCGGCGAGACCGCCCGCGTCGCCGTGCGCCTCACCGACAAGCCCCCGACCCGGCCGACCCCGGCCCGCACCAAGGTCCTCGCCGCGGCCGCCGACCGCGCCCTGCGCGGCAAGAGCGCGCTCGCCAAGGAGGCCGGCGTCTCGCTCTCGGTGGTCGACGGGCTGATCGACGACGGCGTCCTCGAGACCGTCGCGGTCGAGCCGGAGCCGGTCGCGCCGCGGCCCGACCCGGACTTCCCGCGGGCGCCGCTGTCGCCCGCCCAGGCCGAGGCGGTGGCGGCCCTCGTCGCGCCCTTCCCGTGGGACCGGGCGCAGCCGCGGGAATCCGACGATCTCCGCCCGGTCCTGCTGGAGGGCGTCACCGGCTCGGGCAAGACCGAGGTCTATTTCGAGGCGGTGGCGGCCTGCGTCCGGGCCGGGCGGCAGGCCCTGATCCTGATGCCCGAGATCGCCCTGACGGCGCAGTTCCTCGACCGGTTCGCCGCCCGGTTCGGGGTCCGGCCGGCGGCGTGGCATTCCGGGATCGGCGGCAAGCGGCGCGAGCGCCTGCGCGCCGCCGTGGCCGAGGGCGAGGCGCTCGTCGTGGTCGGCGCGCGCTCGGCCCTGTTCCTGCCCTTCGCGCGGCTCGGTCTGATCGTGGTCGATGAGGAGCACGAGACCGCCTACAAGCAGGAGGACGGCGTCCATTACCACGCCCGCGACATGGCGGTGGTGCGCGGGCGCCTCGAGGGCTGCCCGGTCGTCCTGACCTCGGCGACGCCCGCGATCGAGACCCGCGTCAACGCCGCGCGGGGGCGCTACCGGCACGTCCTGCTCCCCGAGCGCTTCGGCGGCCGGCGCCTGCCCGACATCGCCGCGATCGACATGCGCCTCGACCAGCCCGAGCGCGGCCGCTTCCTGAGCCCGCCGCTGGTCAACGCGGTGAAGAGCACCCTGGAGCGCGGCGAGCAGGCGCTGCTGTTCCTCAACCGCCGGGGCTACGCGCCGCTGACCCTCTGCCGCGCCTGCGGCCACCGCTACCAGTGCAAGAACTGCTCGACCTGGCTCGTGGAGCACCGGTTCCGCCGGGCGCTGGTCTGCCACCAGTGCGGCTACGCGGAGCGCCGGCCGGAGGCCTGCACCGAGTGCGGGACGTTCGACAACCTCACCGCCTGCGGGCCCGGCGTCGAGCGGATCGCCGAGGAGGCGGCCGAGATGTTCCCGGACCGGCGCATCGTCGTCCTGTCGAGCGATTTCCCCGGCGGCGCCGAGCGTCTGCGCCAGGAGCTCGAGGCGGTGGCGGCCGGCGCGTGCGACGTCGTGATCGGCACGCAGCTCGTGGCCAAGGGCCACAACTTCCCGTTCCTGACCCTGGTCGGCGTCCTCGACGCCGATATCGGCCTGACCTCGGGCGACCCGCGGGCGGCGGAGCGCACCTTCCAGCTGCTCCAGCAGGTCACCGGACGCGCCGGACGCGGCGAGAAGCCCGGGCGCGCCCTGGTCCAGACCTACCAGCCGGACCACCCGGTCATCGCGGCGCTCCTCTCGGGCGACGCCGAGCGCTTCTACGCGGAGGAGATCCAGGCCCGCGAGGCGGCCGGTCTGCCGCCGTTCGGGCGGCTCGCGGCGCTGATCGTCTCGGCGAGCGAGCGCGAGGTCGCGGAGGCGCACGGGCAGGCGCTGGCCCGCGCCGCCGAGCCGCCGGAGGGCGTGATGGTCCTGGGCCCCGCCGAGGCGCCCCTCGCCCTGGTGCGCGGTCGCTACCGGTTCCGGCTGCTCGTGAAGACCGAGCGCAACGTCGATCTCCAGGCCTACCTGCGCGCCTGGATCGCCCGGGGCCCGAAGGTGCGGGGCAACGTCCGGGTCGCCATCGATGTCGACCCGCAGAGCTTTTTGTAGGAGACTTCGCGCGCCTCCCGGTCTCGCGAACGCGGTTCGTCCTCGGGAGGCACGTCAGAGCGAGGGTCCGGAGCCATACCGGTTCGTCCCGCGATCGGGTATGGCTCAGGTCACGGGCGGCGGACCCTGGTCGGAGACCGGCTACGGGACGCATGCGGTTCCCGGAGGAGCGATCAGTGCTGACCTACACCAAGACGCCGGATTCGAATGTCGCCGAGATCGTGGTCGACGGGAAGATCACCGACGAGGAGATGAACGCGGCGATGACCGCGATGAAGGCCGACCTCGACAAGGGCGGCAAGATCAAGCTGCTCGAGGATATCCGCGCCTTCGAGGGCATGGAGCCGGCGGCCTTCTTCAAGGACCCGCGCTTCGGCATCTCGATGATGAAGAGCATCAGCCACGTCGCCCTGGTGACGGACGCGCCCTGGCTGAAGGCGCTGGCCGAGACCTTCAACTTCGTGTCGCCGACCCAGATCAAGGTGTTCGAGCGCGCCCGCATCGACGAGGCGCGCAGCTGGCTCGCCGCGGCGGCCTGAGCGACCTCAGTCGGCCTGCGCGGTGCGGGTGTCGCTGCGCCGCGCGGTCCAGTGGCCCGAGCACAGGGACGAGACCTTCCAGGTGCCGGCGCCGCTGCCGGCCTGGAGCCGGCCGGTGCCGGTGCCGCTCGCCGTCCCGTTGCTGACCGTGATGCCGACGCTGCCGTCGGGCCGCACGTGGCCGTTGACCTGCGCCCCGGCGCTGCCGGAAATGAGCTGCACCTGCCCCTCGCGGATCGCGAGCGCGTAGGTGTAGCGGGCGCTGCACAGGCCGCTCTCCGTCACCAGCTCCACCGACCACCGCCCGTTATGCGCGCTCGGCCCCGCGCTGGCGGGCAGGCACGTCGGGAGGAGAAGGCCGGCGGCGAGGGCCGCGACCGCGGTCAGCTTGGTCATGCGATGCAATCTTTCAGCGAAGCGGACACCGCCGGGAGCGGCGTGCACGGTCAGAATCATCGATCGAGGATGACTCGACGCTGAACGATGGAAGCGGCAAGAGTATGGCTGCCTTCCGCCTGTTCAAGATAGATTACGGCCGAGAGTCCCCCGGCCAATAGTCAAGCTCGTTGCGGACGATGCTGTCGACTGATCTGCCGACCGGAGCGTCCAAGTCTCTGCTCATCAGGGAGGAGACGGGGGCGGCCGAGGTCCTGCACGCGCATGTCGAGGATCGCCGGGCCCGCGGGAGAGCGCCCGCGAGACCGCGGCCGAACCTGCCCGCGCGGGCGAGCCTCGGGCGCCTTGGGACGGGCCGGCTCACGAGCAACCGGCCTCGAACGGGCCGGGCGGGATCCACGATCGGATCCGTCGGCGGGGGCGCGCAGCAGACCGGCGCGCCGCGCCGCCTTCTCGGGTCGTGACGGGCCGCGCGCGGGACGGCCGGAGCAATTCGTGACGCTCAGTCGGTGAGCGGCCGGGCTTCCTCGGGCAGCATGATCGGGATCCCGTCGCGGATCGGGTAGGCGAGCTTCGCCGAGCGGCTGATCAGCTCCTGCCGGGCCGAATCGTATTCCAGGGTGCCCTTGGTCAGCGGGCAGACCAGGATCTCCAGGAGCTTCGGGTCGACGCGGGTCGCCTCGACAGGGGCGGTGAGGTCGTTGGACATCGGTGGGGCAACCTATTGCATCGGCGACTCGGGACCCGAGCCGCGAACCAGTTCCATCTGCGTGACCGCGATCAGGATCTCGGCCCGGGTCTTCAGGTCGGGAGCCTCCAGCATCGCCTGCTTCTCGCGCACGCCGAACGGGCTCATCATGCACAGGGCGTTGACCAGCGCCTCGTCGGGCGCCTCGTCGATCCCGGCCCAGTCCACCTTGAGGTCGTTCGACTCCACGAAATCGCGCAGCGCCTTGAGGACGCCCTCGCGGTCGACCTGCTCCTCGCCCGCCCGCGGCTCGAAGTCCACCGCGAACTCGTCGTAGGAGACGTGGCAGCGGCGATAGGGCCCGATCGAGGCCAGCTCGCTCTCGACCCGGAACCGGGTGACGCCCGTGAGCGAGATCAGGTACCGGCCGTCGCCGGTCTCGGCGTACTGGGTGACGCGGCCCGCGCAGCCGACGCGGTAGAGCTTCGGATTCGATCCGCCCGACCCTTCCGGGTCGGGCTGGATCATCCCGATGATCCGGTCCGTCCGCATGGCATCGTCGACCATCGCGAGGTAGCGCGGCTCGAAGATGTTGAGCGGCATCTGTCCCCGCGGCAGCAGCAGCGCGCCGGACAGCGGGAAGACCGGGATCACGGCCGGGCAATCCGCGGGGCCCTTGTAGCTCGCATGGGTGCTCATGGCGCCTCCCAGAGGGGCCGAACGGTGGGCCGGCGCGCGAGCCGGTGCCTCACGAGAACAGAAGTGCCGAGAGCTTGCGCCGGCCGCGGATCGTGTCGGGGTCCATCACGCCCCAGGCCTCGAAGAATTGCAGCAGCTGCTTGCGCGCACCGTCCTCGTTCCAGTCCTTGTCGCGCTTGCGCAGCTCGATCAGGTGATCGACCGCCTGGCCGCGCTCGCCCCGGGCGGCGAGCCCGAGCGCGAGGTCGAACCGCGCCTGGTGGGCGTCCGGGTTGGCCTCGACCTCCCGCTGCAGGCCCGCGAGGTCGCCCAGCGCCGCCGCCTGCTCGGCGAGGTCCAGGGCGGCGCGGATGCCGACGAGCGCCGGGTCGCCGGCCTTCGCCTCCGGGACCATCGCCAGGACGCGCTTGGCGTTCTCGATCTCGCCCGCGTCGAGCTGCATCTTGGCGAGGCCGGCCAGCGCGGTGACGTTGTCGGGCTGCTGCTCCAGAACGGCCGCGTAGATCTCGGCGGCGCCGGCGAGGTCGCCTTCTTGGATCAGGGCCGCCGCGTCGGCGAGGGCCGCCTCGAGCGGGTCCTGCTGCGGACCGGCCACGCGCGCGATCAGCTCCTTGATCTGGCTCTCCGGGACCGCGCCCATGAAGCCGTCGACCGGCTGGCCCTTCTGGAAGACGATGACCGCCGGGATCGACTGGATGCCGAGCTGACCGGCGATCGAGGGATGCTCGTCGATGTTCATCTTCGCCAGGACGACCGCGCCCGCGGCTTCCCGGACGACCTTCTCCAGGACCGGCGTGAGCTGCTTGCAGGGCCCGCACCAGGGCGCCCAGAAATCGACCAGGACCGGCCGGTTCATCGACTCGGCGATGACATCCTGACGGAAGCTCGCGGTGGTCGTGTCCTTGATGAGGGAGCCGGTGTCGCCGGCCGGGGCACCGCCCGCGGCGAGGGTGTCGTTGAGCATCGGTCTGGCTTCGGAACCTTTTTCGTGGAGCGCCTTAAATGGGGCTTCCGCCCCGGTCTGACCAGCCCGGAGGCCCGGATCCTCAGCGCGGCGGCGCGGCGGCCGGCGCGCCCGCCGCCGCCTTGGCGGCGGTCACGAAGGTGCCGGCGAAGGGACGCCCGTCGGCGGTGCTGGCCTCGCAGGTGATCGCGGTGCGCCCGGCTTCCGGGGTCGAGAAGCGGCAGGCGCCGATCGCGAGGATCGGGGCGCCGTCCTTGCCCGTGGTGACGACGTTGATCGGCTGCAGCGGATCGGTCTCCTCGGTGGCCTCCTGCTGGGCGCCGTTGCCGCTGAAGCTGAGAATCTGACCGTCGGAGGTCGTGAAGTCGAAGCTCGTGCGGTTCCGGCTCACCGCGTTCGTTAGGACGTTGCTGCAGGCCGCGCTCAGGTCCTGCGTGCCGATGACGAGCTTCTCGCAGGTCCCTTCCAGCCGCAGCGCCGCCTGGGCGCGGGCCGCGGAGGGCAGGCTGACGAGGGCGCAGAGCAGCGCGAGGCGCAGGCTGTTGGTCATGGCGTGTCGGGCATCCTCCGGTTGAGAGCCGAACTAGGCGCGCCGCGCGCGCCGTCGAGGGGCACGGTCCCGGACCGGCGCGACGGCCCGTGAGTTGCGGACGCGCCGGACGCCCTCGCCCACCCGCACGGGCGCGGAAGGGACGCCGGGCGGGGCGGCCCGCTAGCCCGCGAACCGCAGGGCCCGGTCGTTCGGCGCGGCGAGGTCGAGGTCCGGGCCGAGGGGCACGATCCCCGTCGGATTGATGGTCGGATGGCTCTCGTAATAGTGCCGCTTGATGTGGGTGAGGTTCACGGTCGGCGCGACGCCGGGCAGCGCGTAGAGGTCGCGCAGGTAGTTCGACAGGTTCGGGTAGTCGGCGATCCGGCGCCTGTTGCACTTGAAGTGCCCGACATAGACCGCGTCGAACCGCACCAGCGTCGTGAACAGCCGGATGTCGGCCTCGGTCAGCCGGTCCCCGCAGAGGTAGCGGCTCCGGTCGAGGCGCGCCTCGAGCGCGTCGAGTTCCGCGAACAGGGCCTCGAAGGCCTGGGCGTAGGCCTCCTGCGTGGTCGCGAAGCCCGCCTTGTAGACGCCGTTGTTCACGCGGTCGTAGACGCGGCCGTTCACGGCGTCGATCTCGGCGCGCAGCTCCGGGGGGTAGAGGTCGGGGCCGGTGCCCCCGAAGGCGTCGTTCAGCATCCGCAGGATCTCGGCGGATTCGTTCGACACGATGGTGGCGCGCTCCCGGTCCCAGAGGGTCGGGACGGTGACCCGGCCGCTGTAGGACGGGTCCGCCGCCAGGTAGACCTCGTAGAGGCGCCGGGCGCCGTGGATCGGGTCGGGCGTCGCGCCCGGCGTGTCGCCGAAGACCCAGCCCTCCGCGCCCATGTGCGGGTCGACCACCGAGACGGAGATCGCGTCCTCCAGCCCCTTCAGCGCCCGGCCGATCAGCGTGCGGTGCGCCCACGGACAGGCCAGGGACACGTAGAGATGGTAGCGCCCCGGCTCGCCGCGGAAGCCGCCCGCGCCGGAGGAGCCCGCCGACCCGTCGGCGGTGACCCAGTTGCGGAAGGCCGAGGCCTTGCGCTCGAAGCGGCCGCCCGTCGCGGCGGTGTCGTACCACTGGTCGCGCCAGATGCCGTCTACGAGGAGGCCCATCGTCGTCTCCGCTTTCCCGAGAGATCCGACCGAGATGGGCCTCGCGCGGTCGGTGTGAAGGGACGCGTCCGCCCGCGAACGCCACGCAAGGCAGGCCTGCGCCCGGCCGCCTGTTGCGGTGCAGCAAAGTCCGCCATGTCTCGCGTCACCCACCCGTCGCCGTGCGCGTGCCGCAGCTGCCCGACCCGGTGGGGGATCGATGGAGGTGAAGTGATGTCGTTCGCGCTGGTGCCCGTCGCCGAGGCGGCCCTGTTCACGTTCGGGTGCCTGGTGATCCACGCCCTGCGGCGCCACGCCGACGTGGTCACCGCGACGCTCGCGTGCCTCGCGACGCTCCTCGTCCTGATGATCGGCATCGCCTGCGCGCCGGAATCCTTCGCGAAGTATCAGGCGGCGAGCGTCGCCGACTTCGCCCGCCTGGATCAGGCCATCTACTGAGGCTTCGCCCCGTGGCCGACGGCGTCGAGGCCGCCGGCCCGAAGCTTCGCGAGGCGGCCGCCGGTCCCGCGCTGGCCGGCGACGGCCACGTCGAAATCGTCCTTCGGGAGCTTGGCGAGGAAGCGCTCGGCGATTTCGAACAGAAGGATGTCGGCGCGGACCCGCTCGATATAGGCCCAGTCGAGGCTCGACGACCAGACGAAGTGCACCTCGCTGAAGCTCTCGGCGAGTAGCCCGGTCAGCAGGAACGGGTCGAAATGGGCGCAGGAATCGCCGAACAGGACGAGCCGGCGCGGATCGGCCGCCGGTGACGCGTTCCGGTAGACGACATGCGCGCCGACATGCACCTCCCGGTCGCGCCCTTCCGCCTCGTAGGCGGCGAGCAGCGGCCCGGTCTCGACCCGCGACGCGTCGCGCTGCAGCATGAACCGTTCCAGGCGCTCGCGCGGCCGCTCCGGCAGCTTCTCGCCGAGATCCATGAGCTGGTCCGAGACGATGCCCGGACGCGCGCCGATATCGGCCGGCGGGATCGCCCCGAGCGCCCGCATGATCGCGCGGTAGGCCAGCAGGCAGCCCTGCGCGGTCCAGTGCGTGTCGGTGCGCAGGTAGAGCGGCACCGGCCCGATCCGGGCGGCGCGGAGCGGTGCGAGGAGATCGAGATAGGCCGGATGCCGGGCGAGGCTCCGGGCCAGCCGCCGGGTCGAGGCCTTGCCGGGGGCGTAGCGCAGGCCGTCGGTCTTGTCGTCGTAGACCGACAGCTTCTCCGGCACGATCACGTGCAGGCAGCGGATGCCGAGGCTCTCGGCCCGCCGCGCGCGGGCCTTGATCAGCCGTGTCCAGCCGCGCAGCAGCAGCCAGTGCCGCAGGCCGCCGCGATACCGGTCCATGACCCGGTTGGTCCCCCCCGTGAGGAATAACCAGCCGTCGCGGCCGACATGTACGCTCTCCCTGCCTGCAGACATGACGGTGCTTTAGCCGCACCGCGAGCGGGCGACTAGGCCGGACCCGGCACCGGGACCGCGCGTTCGTCAGGCATGACGCCCTCGCCCGCACCGGCCGTCCAGACCCGCGATCGCCCGGAGCATGCCGGGGGCCCGGAGCCCATCCGCCCGGAGCCCGCCCGCCCGGCGCGGCTGTGGCGCCCGCGCCGCGTGCTGGTCATACCCGCCGCCCTGGAGCACGCCCACGGGCGGGCCATGCTGGCCCGCGCCGAGGCGCTGGGCCTGCCGGTGGAGCGGCTGGCGTCCAACCGCCTGCCGAGCCCGCGCGAGCCGGATCCTCGGCGCGCCTACGCGGCCGCCAAGGCGACCCTCGCGCTGACGGTCGCCCCGCCGACCAAGCTGCGGCTGCAGCCGATCCCGCCCTCGGCCGACTGGCGCTTCGACCTCGCCGAGGGCTGCCCGGCCCATTGCCAGTACTGCTACCTCGCGGGCTCTCTGTCCGGGCCGCCGGTGACCCGCGCCTACGCCAATCTGGCGGCGATCCTCGACAACCTCGCGGACTATGCGGGGCGCGGCTCGGTGACGTCGGCCTCCGCCGAGCGGGCGCGGGAGGGGACCACCTTCGAGGCGTCCTGCTACACCGATCCCCTCGGCATCGAGCACCTGACCGGCTCGCTCTCGGCGGCGATCCGGCATTTCGGCGCCTGGGACGCGCCGGTGCAGCTGCGCTTCACCACCAAGTTCGCCGCGGTCGAGCCGCTCCTCGACCTGCCCCACAACCGGCGCACGCGCATCCGCTTCTCGGTCAATCCGCGGGCGGCCGCGCATTACGAGGGCGGCACCGATCCCCTCGACGCGCGGCTCGCTGCCCTGGCGGCGGCGGCGCGGGCCGGCTATCCGGTCGGCCTGACCGTCGCGCCGATCCTGCCAGTCCCGGACTGGGAGGACGCCTATGCCGGGCTGGTCCGCGCCGCCGCCGACGCGCTGGCCGGCGTGCCCGATCTCGACCTCACCGCCGAACTCATCACCCACCGGTTCACGCCGGGCTCGAAGGCGGTGCTGCGCGGCTGGTATCCCGGCTCGGACCTGCCGCTGGACGAGGCGGAGCGCGTCGAGAAGCGCACCAAGTTCGGCTCGGTGAAGCACGTCTTCCCGAAGCCCTTGATGCAGGCGATGCACGCCCACCTCACCGCCTGCCTCGCCCGCGACCTGCCGGCCGCGCGGATCCTGTACTGGACCTGAGCGCCCGCGGGCGCCATCTGGCCCCGATGACCGACGCGGACCCCCTGATCCTGACGCTCGCCTTCGACGAACCGACCTTCGCGCGGTTCGACGGCGAGCGGCGCCGCCACTTCCCGGAAGCCCTGAACCGCATCCCGGCGCACGCGACCCTGTTCCACCACCTGCCGGGCGACCGGGAGCGGGGCGTGATCGAGGCGATCACCGCCCTCGCCCGCACGGTGCCGCCGCCGGAGGTCGCGGTGACCGGCCTGCGCTTCACCGGCCGCGGCGTCGCCTACGCGCTCGACTCCGACGCGCTGGCGCGCTTCCGGGGCCGCCTCGCGCAGGAATTCGCGGCCCACCTCACCGCGCAGGACCGGCAGGGCTGGCGCCCGCACGTCACGGTGCAGAACAAGGTGTCGCCGGACACGGCCCGGGCGCTGCACGCCGACCTGTCGGCGGGGTTCGCGCCGTTCCGGTTCACCGCCCCCGGCACCCTGCTCTGGCGCTACCGCGGCGGCCCCTGGGACGCCGTCGCCCGCCTGCCCTTCGGAGAGAATGCCTGATGGATGTCGACGCGCACCGGGAGACCGCGCCATGAGGGCGCCGGGCAACCTGCGGCAGAACCGTCTGATCGAGCCCGCGATGGCGGTGTGGCTGCGGTTGCGCCTGAACGAGGTCGGTCCCCTCGTCGCCCTGCTCTGCCTGAGCATCCTCGGCTACGGGTTCTTCTACCTCGCCCACGAGGTCGGCGAGGGCTCCACCGCGGCCCTCGACCGGCGGATCCTGCTCGCCCTGCGCAACCCCGCCGATCTCGCCGACCCGATCGGGCCGCCCTGGCTCGAGGAGTCGATGCGCGACATCACCGGGCTCGGCAGCGTCTTCACCGTGCTGTTCCTGACCTGCGCGGTGGCGGCCTATCTCGGCGTGTCCGGGCGCCGGCGGATCGGCCTCTACGTCCTCGCCGCGGTGGGCAGCGGCGAGCTGGTCTCGACGGTGCTGAAGATCTTCTACCACCGGCCGCGGCCGGATCTCGTGCCCCACGGCATGGAGGTGTTCACGGCGAGCTTCCCGAGCGGCCACGCCACCATGTCGGCGATCGCCTACCTGACCCTGGCGACCCTGATCGCCCGGGTCGAGCGCAACCGCCGCGCCAAGGCGCTCGTCCTCGCGCTCGGGGTGAGCGTGACGCTGCTCGTCGGCATCAGCCGCATCTATCTCGGCGTGCACTGGCCGAGCGACGTCCTGGCCGGCTGGTGCATCGGCGCCGCCTGGGCCTCCCTGTGCTGGTTCGTCGCCCTGCAGCTCCAGCGCCGCGGCGAGGTCGAGGCGCCCGATCCGCCGCCGCCCGCCTGAGCCCGCCGTTAAGGTAAACGGACGGTTAAAGTGGACGGGCGGGGGCCGTCCGGGCTGGATGGCGGTTGTCCCCGCAACCGAAACCGTCAGGGTCAGACCATCGTGGTCGAGCGCCGCCGCACTGCCCGACGCCGCGTCTGCCTGGGCGGGCGGCTGCGCGTCGCGGCCTTCCTCCCGGAGATCGACTGCACGGTCCGCGACGTGTCCCTCGACGGGGCGCGGGTCCGGCTGCCGGCGGAGGTTGTGCTCCCCGACTGCGTCGAGCTGTTCATCCCCTGTCGCGGCGAGACCCGGCGCGCCTTCGTGGCCTGGCGCGCGGGCGAGTCGGTCGGCCTCGGCTTCGCCGAGACTCGCGCGGCGACGGAGCCCGAGGCGGTCGCGCGCCGGCTCGCCGCCAGCGAGGCGGAGGTGGCGCGTCTGCGCGCCGCGCTCCTCGACGGAAACAGCCCGGAGCCGGGTCGCGTTCACTGAGAGCGCGGTCCCGCCATCCGGCGGCTCCCGGCGCGGGCGGCGCCCCGGGCGCGGCCCTCCCGATCCGGCGACACGGCGAGGCACATGGCGGACGACACCCGGCTCTCACGACGCACCCTCCTCGCGGCCGGGGGCGCCCTGGCCGGCGCCGCGGCCGGCGGCGGGGGGCGGAGCGCAGGCCGCCCCGCCGGCCGCCCCGCCGGCCCCTTCGGTCCCGGCCGATACCGGCGCCGTGCAGGGCGGAAAGGTGATGTTCCCGAACTGGCGTGGGCCGGGCGACCGCCCGCCCGCCCCGAGCCCGGCGCCGCAGCCGCCGGGCCAGCGGGTCGGCTACTGCGTGGTGGGTCTCGGGCGCCTGAGCCTCGACGAGATCCTGCCGGCGTTCGGCGAGAGCAAGCGCGCCCGCCTCGCGGCGGTGATGTCGGGCTCGCCCGACAAGGCGAAGCTCGTGGCGCGGCAGTACGGGCTGCCGGACGACGCCGTCTACGGCTACGACGCGTGGGATCGGCTGAAGGCCAACCCCGACGTCCAGGCGGTCTACATCGTCACGCCGAACGGCGTGCACCGGGACAACGTCGTGGCGGCCGCCGCGGCCGGCAAGCAGGTCCTCTGCGAGAAGCCGATGGCGGTGACCTCGGACGAGTGCCGGGAGATGATCGCGGCCTGCGCGAAGGCCGGCGTCAAGCTGATGATCGCCTACCGGTGCCAGTACGAGCCCCACAACCGGGCCGTGATCAAGCTCGCGCGTTCGGGCGAGTTCGGCCGGCCCCGGCTGATCCAGGCCTTCAATGGCCAGACCACCGGACTGCCGGAGCAGTGGCGCCTGCGGAAGGCGCTGGCGGGCGGCGGCTCGCTGCCGGATATCGGGCTCTACTGCCTGAACACCGCCCGCGCGGTCCTCGGCGAGGAGCCGAACCTGATCCAGGCCCAGATCCACTCGCCGCCGGACGATCCCAAGTACCGCGAGGTCGAGGAGACGGCGAGCTTCACCCTCCACTTCCCGTCCGGCGTGATCGCCCAGTGCCTGACGAGCTACGGGGTCTACGAGGCGCGGAGCCTGACCCTGCATACCGGGACCGCCTCCGTCGATCTCCAGAACGCCTTCGCCTACCAGGGCCAGCGTCTCTACATCGGCCACCGCGACGGCAGGAACGCCGCCCGGGACGAGAAGGTGCTGAGCCCGAAGAACCAGTTCGCCCTGGAGCTGGACCACTTCGCGCGGTGCATCCAGGAGAACCTGCGGCCCCGCACCCCCGGCGAGGAGGGGCTGCAGGACCAGGTCCTGATGGAGGCGATCTACGAGGCCGCCCGCACCGGCGCGCCGGTCAAGGTCGGGCCGCCCCCCGGCGCCGGTTCCGGCCTCGACGTGACGCGCGGGCCGGAGCCGGAGGAGCCGTCCTGAGGGGCCTCAGAACGGCAGCAGGATGTCGACGAGCTGCTGGCCGTAGCGCGGCTGCTGCACGTCGGTGATCTGGCCCCGGCCGCCGTAGGCGATGCGCGCCTGGGCGATCTTGGCCGAGTCGATGGTGTTGTCGGACTCGATGTCCTCCGGCCGCACCACGCCGGCGACGATCATCTCGCGCACCTCGAAATTGACCCGGATCTCCTGCTTGCCCTCGACCACGAGGTTGCCGTTGGGCAGGACCTGGGTCACCACCGCGGCGACGTTCGTCAGGACGGACTCGGTGCGCTGGACCGAGCCGGCCCCGTCATTGGCCATGGCCGAGGTGGCGGAGAGCAGCGCGGTGCTTCCGACGCCGAAGGACTTGCCGACCGCGTTGTTCTCCAGGCCCAGGGCGTTGGGAAGGCCGAAGCTCTCGGTGTTGGCCCGGGAGCGCTTGGTCTCGTTGCTGATGTTCGCCTGGTCGGTGACCTTGACCTTCACGGTCAGGATGTCGCCGAGCTTGGCGGCGCGCTGGTCCTTGAAGAAGGCGCGGGAGCCGGTGCGCCACAGCGAGTTCGGCGCGTACGAGACCGGCTGCACGTCCGGCATCGGCATCCGCACCGGCTTGTAGCCCGGCTGCGCGGTCGGGTCCTCGATCGCCGACAGCGCCGGGGTCAAGCCGACCTGCGAGAGGCGGTCGGCGGTGTTGCAGGCGCCGAGCGCGCCGGCGATCAGGGCGGCGGCGAGCGGGTTCAGGACGGTGCGACGGGCCATCGGGCTATCACTCTTCGACGCGTGCAGGGCGGGCGGTCAGCGCAGGGAGGCGGTCGCCTGGACGGGGGCGGCGCCGGCGGCCTGCCGGGCCGCGGGGCTGGGGCTCACCGAGACCCGGCCGGGGCCGATCACGGTGGCCTGCAGGACCTTCTTGGAGGCGACGTTGACGACGTTGACGACGGCACCCATGCGGCCGGAATCGTTCGACAGGCCGCGCATCGACAGGCTGATGCTCGGCGTCTCGTACACGATGGTCACGTTCTCCCCGCGGGCGACCAAGTCGGGCGGGGCCGTGTCGGTGACCCGCAGCACGGTGCCGGCCGTGAGGGTGTTCTGCGCGACCTCGCCGAGGATGGTCGTGGCGCTGCCCTGCGCGTCGGGGGCGACGGATTCGCGCGGGCGCCGCTCCAGGGCGACGTCGCCCTCTCTCACCGGCTCGCCGCGGTTGAGGTTCCGGGTGAGCACCGCCACCTCGCGCAGTTCCACGACCACGCCGGAGACGCGCAGCGAGACCTGCCGCTCGCCGAGGGTGACGAGGCCCGCGACGCGGCGCGTCCGCGAATCGTAGGTCAGGTCCAGGGCCGCGGCCTGCCCTTCGAGGTCCACCGGCGCCAGCAGGGTCGGCCCGTCGCCGTCGAGGCGGACCGCGATGTTCTGGGCGTTGAGCCCGTAGCCGGTCTCGAGGCCGCGCTTGAGCGCCGCCTCGATCTCCGGCGGCCCGAGGCGGCGGGCGGCGCGCTGCACGGCGATCTGCAGCCGGCCGCCGGTCTCCAGGCCGCTGAGGCCCAGGGCTGAGGCCGCGTCGAGGATGCGGCGGGTCTGGATCGTCCCGGTGGCGCCGAGGCTGGGCGCCCGGAACAGCGGGCGCGTGGCCAGGCGCTCGGGCGCGCCCTCGACGAGATCGGCGAGCGTCAGGACGTCGCTGCGGGCGGTGACGTCGCCGCGCAGCCGCAGGCCCTCCGCCCGCGCCATGGCGGGGATCGCCAGGGCGCCGAGGACCGCGAAGGTCAGGAAGGCCAGCAGCGCGCGCAGGATGACGGCGGCGCCGAGGGGCATCACCCGCCGCGGGACGCGCCGCACGATCGGGCTGATGTCGTCCCCGGCCCCCGCGGCGATGCGGGGCAGGTCGAGGGTCTCGAAGTCGGGATCGAGCGGGTCGGGGTGCATGCCGGCATACATGTTCAGGGACCTGAAACGGGGTGCGGGTCGCGCGGTTAGCTGCGGAACATCTGCGTGGTGGTGGAGAGCATCTGGTCGGCGGCGGTGACGACCTTCGAGTTCATCTCGTAGGCGCGCTGCGCGGCGATCAGGGACGAGATCTCCGTGACGGCGTTCACGTTCGCCTCCTCCAGGTAGCTCTGCTGGAGGTTGCCGAAGCCGTCGGCGCCCGGCAGGCCGCTGATCGCCTGCCCGGAGGCGGCGGTCTCGACGAACAGGTTGTCGCCGATCGACTCGAGGCCGACCTTGTTGACGAAGCGCGAGAGCTGGAACTGGCCCAGCGCCTGCGGCGCCGTCTGGCCCGGGATGTTCGCCTGCACGACGCCCGTGGCGCTGATCGTCACGGACGTCGCGTTCTGCGGCACGGTGATCGCCGGATCGAGCAGGTAGCCGTCGCGGGTGACGAGCTGGCCCTGGGCCGAGAGGTCGAAGGAGCCGTCGCGGGAATAGGCGGTGCGTCCGTCCGGCAGCGTCACCCGGAAGAACCCGTCGCCGCGGATCGCGACGTCGTAATCCTTCTCGGTCGAGGAGAGCGTCCCCTGCGACATCACCCGGGCCGTGGAGGTGGTCTTCACGCCCGAGCCGAGGCTGAGGCCCGCCGGGAGCTGGGTGTTCTGCTGCGAGGTCGAGGCGCCGGCCCGGCGCATGTTCTGGTAGAGCAGATCCTGGAAGTGCACCTGCTGGCGCTTGTAGCCGGTGGTGCGCAGGTTCGCGATGTTGTTGGAGATGACCTGGACGTTGAGTTCCTGGGCCGCCATGCCGGTGGCGGCGGAGTAGAGGGCGCGCATCGGTCAGGCCTCCTCAGGCGACGTCGGCGAGGCGGCGGATCGCCGTGCCCCGCAGGTCGTCGAGGCGCGAGATCATGCTCGACACCATGGCGTAGGTCCGGTTCACGTCCATGAGCCGGGTCATCTCGATCACCGGGCGGACGTTGGAGCGCTCCAGCGACTCGGGCTCCAGGCGCCCGTCGATCCCGGCGGGGCGGGCGGGCTCCGGCGAGGCGTAGAGGTTGGTCCCCTCGTTGGTCAGCCGCTGCGGGTTGGCGAAGGTGACGAGCTTGATCCGCCCGCGGATGCCGAGGTTGGTCGACACGGTGCCGTCGGGGCCGATGGCGAGGCCGGTCTCCTGCGGGTTGATGCTGATCGGGCCGCCCTCGCCCACGACCTTGTAGCCGTCGCTGGTGACGAGCGTGCCCTGCGCGTCGAGCTCGAAGGCGCCGTTCCGGGTGTAGCGCTCGCCCTGGGGCGACTGCACGGCGATGAAGGCCGAACCCTTGACCGCCACGTTGAGCGGGTTGCCGGTCTGCTCGATCGGGCCCTGCCCGAGGTCGAGGCTGGTGCCCTGGTCGATGACGTAGGACAGGCGCCGGTCGGGCCGGGCGAACGAATCCGCGCTCGCCACCGGCATCAGGTATTCCTCGAAGCGGGTGTTCCGCGCCTTGAAGCCCGTGGTCGAGACGTTCGCCATGTTGTTGGCGATCACGTCCAGCTCCCGCTGGAGCGCCATCTGGCTCGACACGCCGACGAAGAGGGCATTCTGCATCGTGGACTCTGGGACTCGCGGGCCGCGGAGGCGGCAACGATCCATTCAGCATCCGCTGTGCCAAACCCGTCTGTGGCAAATTTTAGCGTTGTGACAGTGACTTGGTTAGCGACGCTCGCGTGTCGCGGTGGCGCGGGGGCTGCGCCGCGGCAAACCTGACCCGGCAGGAATTGCCTCCTTAACGGCGCGTTAACCGTGATGCTCCGATATCCAGGTGTACCTGGCGCGCGGTCTCCCGCGAGAGAGCATTATTCCATGGCCAAGACGCCGAAAAAGGCTTCCGCCGAGGACGGCGAGGCCAAAGCCGAGGGCGCCCCGAAGGGCAAGAAGAAGCTCATGATCATGGTGGCCCTCGCGGTCCTGATCGCGGGCGGCGGCGCGGGCGCCTTCCTGATGATGCGCGGCGGCGGCCAGGGCGACGGCAAGGAAGCCGCGCAGGGGGGCGGCCATGGCGGCGGGCACGGCGACGCGAAGGGCGCCGGCCCGGACGCCAAGAAGGCCGTGGTCTTCGTCGACGTGCGCGAGATGCTCCTCAACCTCTCGCCCGAGCTGCCCCAGGACAAGGCCAAGTACGCGAAGGTCCGGATCTCGCTGGAGCTGAAGGACGCCAAGGTCGAGGAGGAGGTGAAGCCCCTGATGCCGCGGGTGGAGGACGCGCTGCAGGTCTACATGCGCGAGCTGCGCGCCAGCGACATCACCAACTCGATGGGCCTGTTCCGGCTGCGCGAGGAGCTTCTGCGCCGGATCAACATCGCCCTGTACCCCGCCAAGGTCGACGCGGTGCTGTTCAAGGACGTGATCGTCCAGTGAGCGCGCCCGCCACCCTGCCCCGTCCATCGCGCGCCGCGCCGCGCCGGGCCCCGATCGAGCACGCCTGATGGAACCCGAGGACGAACTCCCCGAGGACGACTGGTCGGCAGCCCTCCTGGAGCAGGGGGCCGAGGGCGGCGACACGTCGCTGGCCGAGGAGTGGGGCGCGGCGCTCGCCGAGCAGGGCACCACGCGCAACGCGGGCGACGTCGCCGCCGAATGGGCGACGATGATCGAGGACGGGGAGAGCGACAACCTCCCCGAGCTCGCCGGCAACGACCGGGTGCTGAACCAGGACGAGATCGACGGCGTCCTCGGCTTCTCCATGCGCGAGCTCTCGGCCTCCGGGGCCGGGGGCGTGCAGGCCATCGTCGATTCGGGCGTCGTCCAGTACGAACGCCTGCCGATGCTGGAGATCGTCTTCGACCGGATGATCCGGTTGCTGTCGACCTCCCTGCGCAACCTGTTCCAGGACAACGTCGAGGTGACCCTCGACAACATCACCTCGGTGCGCTTCGGCGACTACCTGAACGCGATCCCGCTGCCGACGCTGCTGGGCGTGTTCCGGGCCGAGCAGTGGGAGAATTCCGGCCTCGTCACGGTCGACTCGAACCTCGCCTACGCGACCTTCGACCTGCTGCTCGGCGGCAAGCGCGGCGGCTCGTCGAGCCGCCTCGACGGCCGGCCCTTCACCGCCATCGAGATGACGCTGGTGCGCCGCCTCGTCGAGATTGTGCTGGGCGACCTCGAGATGTCGTTCCAGCCGCTCTCGCCCGTGAGCTTCGGCATCGACCGGATCGAGACCAACCCCCGCTTCGCCACCATCACGCGGCCCGGCAACGCCGCGATCCTGATCAGCCTGCGCCTCGACGTCGACGGGCGCGGCGGCATGCTGCAGATCCTGTTCCCCTACGCGACGATCGAGCCGATCCGGGAGCTGCTGACCCAGAGCTTCATGGGCGAGAAGCTCGGCCGCGACCACGTCTGGGAGGGCCATCTCGCCACCGAGATCTGGCAGGCCGACGTGACCATGGACGCGGTGCTGCACGAGATGATGCTGCCGCTCAAGCAGGTCATGAGTCTGAAGGTCGGCGAGACGCTGATGTTCGAGGCCAAGCCCTCGGACCTCATCACCGTGCGCTGCGGCGACTGGGCGCTGACGCAGGGGCGGATCGGCCGGGTCGACGGCCACATCGCTGTCCAGGTCACCCGGCCGCTGCGCCGCTCGCGCACGACGATCCAGGCCTACGAGGCCTCGATGAACAACCGCTCGGACAACTAGTGCCGATGAGGGTCCGGTCATGAGTCTCTTCGTCACCCTCGCGGCCGACATCCTGGTCGCCGTCCTCCTGGCGGCGACCATCGTCACGTCCCTCCGGCTCTCGCGCCGCATCGGCCAGATGAAGGGCGACGAGGCTGCCCTCCGCCAGACCATCGGCGACCTGATGGTCGCGACCGGCACGGCCGAGCGGGCCATCGCGGGCCTGCGGGCGGCGATCGACGAGGGCGACCGCACCCTGAACGCGAGCCTGGAGACCGCCACGATCCGCGCCGGCGAGCTGCGGCTGCAGGTCGAGGCCGGCGAGGGCGTGATCACCCGCATCGGCGCCATCGTGGCGCAGATGCGCGCCGTGCCGGTCCGTCCCGAGCCCGCGCCCGAGCCGAGGCCCGCGCCGCAGGCGGTCCCCGAGCCGACGCGCGCGCCTGAGATCCCGGCCGAGCGCCGGCCGGAGCACGCCAGTCCGAACGGGGAGCGCCTCGGCGTGGCGGCCGCGGCGGCGCTCGCCATGAGCGAGCGCGCCCTCGCTCGCGTCCGGGCGCGCGCCGCGTGACCGGGGTCAAGGCCCCGAAGATCCCGCCGCCGAAGCCGGATCCCGAGGAGCGGATACGCCGCGCCGCGACGCCCGAGCGGCGCGCGCGCCGGAAGCCCGTCCGGCAGTTTCGGCTGCGCCTCATCGACGCCGTGGCGCTCGCGGCCGGTGGGCTGCTCGTGCTCAAGCTGCTCAGCCTGCTGCAGGCCGGCCTGCCGGAGAGCGCGGCGCTGCCGGAATACGGGCGCGCGGTCGCCCGGGCGCGCACCGGCTTCGAGCCCTTCGATCCGGTGACGACCGGTTCGGTGGGCGCCAAGGAGGCGCCGGCAGCCGCGCCCGAGCAGCCGTCGGCCCCGCCCCTGGCCCCGGCCCAGTCCGCACCGCCCGCGGCCGGGAGCTCGGCCTCGCCCACCGAGCGCCTGCTCCTGGAGAAGCTCGGTGCCCGGCGCGACGCCCTGCGTCAGAAGAGCGACGAGCTCGAGCTGCGCGAGAAGATGCTGGGCGAGGCCGAGCGCAAGCTCGAGACCGGGCTCGGCGACCTCAAGAAGGCCGAGGACAAGGTCGACGCCGTCGCGAAGGCGAAGGAGGACGCCGAGAAGCAGGCCCTGAAGAACATCGTCACCATGTACGAGGCGATGAAGCCCAAGGACGCCGCCCGGGTCTTCGACCGGCTCGGGCTCGACGTGCTGGTCCCGATCGTGCTGGCCATGAACCCCCGCAAGATGTCCGAGGTCCTGGCGGTGATGCAGCCCGAGACCGCCGAGCGCCTGACCGTCGCCCTCGCCAACCGCGCCCGCGGCGCGGCCGGACCGCAGGCCCAGGCAGGAACGGGGCTCCCGGCGAACGAGCTGCCGGCGATCGATCCCGGGGCGCCGGTTCGGTAAGTCCGCGGCGCGCCGGGGCGCCGGGCCGGTTTCCCAGAAGGCCCGGCTCGAGCGGGTCCCGATCGGGTTGAGGCGGTGGCGCTCCAGATCCCTTCCGCACGACGCGCGAGTCCCCTCTCCCGTGCGGGAGCCTGGAGACGGCGCGGCCGTCGCGACCGGGGTCGTCGTCCTTCCCGACCCTCGCGACACGATCGGGAGCGGCTCTCGTCCGGCCGTGTCGTGCCGGCCTCCCCGATCGGCCCGTGCGGCGTCCGCGCGGGCTAGGGTCCGGGGCCGGGCGCGCTATAAGGGGCTCATGTCAGAGGCCGATCCCCAGCCGCTCCTCGCCGTCGAGGACCTCTCCGTGGCGTTCCGCGCGCGGGAGGGTGAGACCGTGGCGGTCGACGGCGTCTCCTTCACCATCCGCCGGGGCGAGACCGTCGCGCTCGTGGGCGAATCGGGGTCCGGCAAGTCGGTGACCGCGCTGGCGATCCTGCGCCTGCTCGACGGCTCCGCCCGCCAGGACGGGCGGATCCTGTTCGCCGGCCGCGACCTCGCGCGGCTGCCCGAGCGGGCGATGCGGGACGTGCGCGGCGCCGACATCACCATGGTGTTCCAGGAGCCGATGACCTCGCTGAACCCGCTCCACACGATCGAGCGGCAGATCGGCGAGGTGCTCGGCCTGCACCGCGGCCTCGCCGGCAAGGCGGCGCGCCGGCGGATCCTGGAGCTTCTGGAACTCGTGGGCCTGCGCGACGCCGAGCGGCGCATGGGCGCCTACCCGCACGAGCTCTCCGGCGGCCAGCGCCAGCGCGTGATGATCGCCATGGCCCTCGCCTGCGAGCCCGACCTCCTGGTCGCCGACGAGCCGACCACGGCCCTCGACGTGACCGTCCAGGCGCAGATCCTGGCGCTGCTCGCCGACCTGCAGAAGCGCCTCGGCATGGCGATGCTGTTCATCACCCACGATCTCGGCATCGTCGAGCGGATCGCCGACCGCGTCTGCGTGATGCTGAAGGGCAAGATCGTGGAGGCCGGCGCCACCGAGGCCGTCTTCGCGGATCCGCAGCACGCCTACACGCGCCGCCTGATCGCCTCCGAGCCGAAGGGCCGGGCCAACCCCGTCCCGGCCGACGCCGCCCCGCTCCTGGAGGCCGGCCCCCTGAAGGTCTGGTTCCCGCTGAAGTCGGGTCTGCTCCGGCGCGTCACCGGCCACGTCAGGGCCGTGGACGGCGTCTCCCTGCGGGTCCGGACCGGCGAGACCATCGGGGTCGTCGGCGAGTCCGGCTCGGGCAAGACCACCCTCGGCCTCGCCCTGCTGCGGCTCACGGGCTCGGAGGGCCCGATCGTCTTCCTCGGCAAGGCGATCGACGGCTACGGCGTGGCGCAGATGCGCCCGCTGCGGAAGGACATGCAGGTGGTCTTCCAGGATCCCTACGGGTCCCTGTCGCCGCGCATGTCGGTGGCCGACATCGTCGCCGAGGGACTGGTGGTCCAGGGCACGGCGCGCTCCCGGGCGGAGCGCCGGGCCGTTGTCGCCAAGGCGCTCACCGATGTCGGGCTCGATCCGGCCGCCATGGACCGCTACCCGCACGAGTTCTCCGGCGGCCAGCGCCAGCGCATCGCCATCGCGCGGGCGATGGTGCTCAATCCCCGCTTCGTCGTCCTCGACGAGCCGACCTCGGCCCTCGACCGCTCGGTCCAGGCGCAGATCGTGACCCTGCTGCACGACCTCCAGCGCGAGCGCGGCCTCGCCTACCTGTTCATC
This sequence comes from Methylobacterium sp. A52T, assembly GCF_053346095.1. Classification (NCBI taxonomy): domain Bacteria; kingdom Pseudomonadati; phylum Pseudomonadota; class Alphaproteobacteria; order Hyphomicrobiales; family Methylobacteriaceae; genus Methylobacterium; species Methylobacterium sp. A52T. The sequence goes on from NZ_JBKFBI010000085.1 coordinate 22,477, forward strand.
AGCCACGACCTGAAGGTGGTGCGGGCGCTCGCCAACTACGTGATCGTCATGCAGAACGGCCGCGTGGTCGAGGAGGGCGAGGCGGAGACGATCTTCGCAGATCCCCAGACGCCCTACACCCGCGCCCTGTTCAAGGCCGCCTTCGCCCTCGAGAGCGACGCCCGCGCCGAGCTGGAGTCCGCCTGACCGTGGCGCGCGCCCTCATCATCGTCCTCGATTCCGTGGGCGTCGGCGGGGCCCCGGACGCGGACCGCTACGGCGATGCCGGATCGGACACGCTGGGGCACATCGCCGAGCGCTGCGCGGAGGGCCGCGGCGACCGGGCGGGGCTGCGCGCGGGCCCCCTGCGCCTGCCCCACCTCGCCGAACTCGGGCTCGGCCTGGCGGCCGCCGGGGCCTCGGGCCGGATCCCGCCGAACCTCGCCCCGGCCGGGCCGCCGCGCGGCGCCTACGGCCACGCGGTGGAGACGGCCGCCGGCAAGGACACGCCCTCCGGCCACTGGGAGATCGCCGGCCTGCCCCTGACCGAGCCCTGGGGGCATTTCCCCGAGACCCGGCCGGCCTTCCCGCCGGAGCTGGTCCGCGCGCTCGTCGCCGAGGGCGGCCTCCCGGGCATCCTGGGCGATTGCCACGCGCCCGGGGTCGCGATCATCGACGCGCTGGGCGCCGAGCATCTCCGGACCGGCCGGCCGATCTGCTACACCTCGGCCGACAGCGTGTTCCAGATCGCCGCCCACGAGGAGGTGTTCGGGCTGGAGCGGCTCTACGACCTGTGCCGGGTGGCGCGCCGCCTGTGCGACCCCTACCGCATCTGCCGGGTGATCGCCCGGCCCTTCGTCGGCGCGCCCGAGGCGGGCTTCCGCCGGACCGGCAACCGCAAGGATCTCGCCGTCGCCCCGCCCGGGCGCACGCTGCTCGACCGGGCCGAGGCGGCCGGCCGCGCGGTCGTGAGCGTCGGCAAGATCGGCGACATCTTCGCCCACCGCGCCACCGGGCGCGAGATCAAACCGGGCCCGAACGCGGCCTGCGTGACCGCGGGGCTCGACGCGCTGGCGACGCTGCCGGATGGCGGCCTGGTCTTCGTCAACCTCGTCGATTTCGACACGGAGCACGGCCACCGCCGCGACGTGCCGGGCTACGCCGCGGAGCTGGAGGCGTTCGACGCCCGGATCCCCGAGATCCTGGCGGCGCTGGCGCCGGGCGACCTCGCGGTGATCACGGCCGACCACGGCAACGATCCGACCTGGACCGGGACCGACCACACCCGCGAGCAGGTCCCGGTGCTGGCCTTCGGCCCCGGCGTGGCCGGCCGGTCGATCGGGCGGCGGGAGACCTTCGCGGATATCGGCGCCACCGTGGCGGCCCGTCTCGGCCTCGCCTGGGACGGGGCCGGAACACCGTTCCTGTAGGGAGGACACGACGTGCGGGACGACGACGACCGGCCGCGCAAGGCCGTTGCCCACGAGATCGGGCAGCCCCTCGACACGCTCTCGCTCGGGGATCTCGACGAGCGCGTCGCGCTCCTGCGCGCCGAGATCGCCCGGCTCGAGGCGGCGCGGGCCGCCAAGCAGGCGGCGCAGGGCGCGGCCGACGCCTTCTTCAAGCGGGGCTGAGGCTTGGACCGGCACGAAACCCTCGCCGCCCTGCGGCGCGGCGATCTCGGCGGCGCGCGCGAGCTGCGGCTGCCCGACGGCCTGACGGAGGTGCCGCGCGAGGTCTTCGCCCTCGCCGACACCCTCGAGGTGCTCGATCTCGGCCGGGGCAGCCTCGCCGACCTGCCGGACGATCTCGGCCGCCTCCACCGCCTGCGCGTGCTGTTCTGCTCCGGCAACCCGTTCCCGCGCCTGCCGCCGGTGCTCGGCGCCTGCCCGGCGCTGAGCCAGCTGGGCTTCCGCGGCTGCGGCATCCGCGAGGTTCCGGCGGAGTCGCTGCCGCGCGACCTGCGCTGGCTGACCCTGACCGACAACGCGATCGCGGCGCTGCCCGCCGCCCTCGGCGAGCGGCCGCGCCTGCAGAAGCTGATGCTGGCGGGCAACCGGCTCACGGCGCTGCCCGACAGCCTCTCGGGGGCGGACGACCTCGAGCTGATCCGGCTCGCCTGCAACCGTCTCGCGGCGCTCCCGCCGTGGCTCGCGCGCCTGCCCCGCCTCGCCTGGATCGCCTACGCCGGCAACCCCGCAGAGCCGGCGACGGCGCCGGTCGCGGCCCCCGCGGTGCCGTGGGCCGACCTCGCCGTCGGCGACCTGCTCGGCGAGGGCGCCTCGGGACGTGTCCACCGGGCGCGGTGGCGGGATCCGGCCGGCGGAGAGGAGGTGGCCCTGAAGCTGTTCAAGGGCGCGATGACCAGCGACGGCCTGCCCGAGCGGGAGATGGAGGCCTGCCTCGCCGCCGGGACGCACCCGGCCCTCACGGGCGCGCTCGGCCGGCTCGAGGGCCATCCCGACGGCGCCCGCGGCCTGCTGCTCCGGCTCCTGCCGGCGCACTGGCGCGTGCTCGCCGGGCCGCCGAGCCTCGCGAGCTGCAGCCGCGACGTCTACGACCCGGACCTGCGCCTCGGCGCCGACGCGGTCCTGCGGATCGCCCGCGCCGTCGCCGAGGCGGTGGCGCACCTGCACGGGAGGGGCCTGCTGCACGGCGACGTCTACGCCCACAACACGCTCTGGGATGCCGGGACCGGCGCGGCCGTGCTCAGCGATCTCGGGGCGGCCTCGGCCCTGCCGGACGGGCCGCAAGGCGCGGCGCTGGCGCGGGTCGAGGTCCGCGCCGTCGGCATCCTGATCGGCGAGCTGCTCGACCGCTGCGCGGCGCCGCCGGACTCCCTGCGCGCCCTGGCGCTGGCCTGCACCGGGCCGGATCCCGACGGGCGGCCGGGCCTCGGGGCGGTGATCGCCGAGATCGCGCGGCTCCAGGCCTGATCGCGCGGCCTCGGCCGGTGCCGGGAGCGGTCCGCCGTCTCAGTCGGGGATATCGCCCTGCCCGCGCGCGACCACGGCGAACAGGTCGCCGAGGGCCGCGAGGCTCGCGGCCTGGAGCTGGGCCGCCGGCACCACGGCGCCGTCCGGCCCGGGCAGGTCCCGCGTCGCCGTGGCGGGCGCCCCCCCCGGGGGGGGGGGGCCCGGGGGGGGGGGGCCCCCGGGGGGGGGGGGGGGGCGCACAAACGT
>NZ_JBKFBI010000086.1:0-25416 GCF_053346095.1 Methylobacterium sp. A52T
GGGGTCCGTGGCCCCCCGCGTCGTCCGCGCCCGAGGGCACCGCCCGCCACGCGGTGCGGCCGCTCGCCGCCAACCCGTCCGACAGCCGGGCGAGGGCCGCCTCGTCGGCGAGGTCGAGCCCGGCCGCGTTGGCGCGGGCCGGGCCGTGGAGCGCCCGGGGGGCTGCGATCCGCGGGTGCGGCGCGCCGGGATCCGGCGCGGCCTCGACGGCGGCGACCGGGTCGGCGATCAGGTCCGCCACCGGCACGGCCTCGTCGGCGACCCGGTTGACGAAGGACGTGTTGGCCCCGTTCTCCAGGAGGCGCCGCACCAGGTAGGCGAGCAGGGTCTCGTGCGTGCCCACCGGCGCGTAGATGCGGCAGGGCCGCTGCAGGACGGCGTCGGCCATCACGGCCTCGTAGAGCGGCTCGCCCATGCCGTGCAGGCACTGGAACTCGTACTGGCCGAGCCGGAAATCCGGGCCGGCCATCGCGACGATGCTCGCCAGCGTCTGGGCGTTGTGGGTGGCGAATTGCGGGAAGACCGCGTCGGGCGCCGCGAGCAGCCGGCGCGCGCAGGCGAGGTACGAGACGTCCGTGTGGACCTTCCGGGTGAAGACCGGGAAGTCCGCCAGGCCGTCGACCTGCGCCCGCTTGATCTCGCTGTCCCAGTAGGCCCCCTTCACGAGGCGCACCATCAGCCGCCGGCGGCACCGCCGCGCGAGGTCGATCAGCACATCGATGACGAGCGGGCAGCGCCTGCCGTAGGCCTGGACCACGAAGCCGAGCCCGTTCCAGCCGGCGAGGTCGGGTTCGGCGGCGAGCCGCTCCAGGATGTCGAGCGACAGGTCGAGGCGGTCGGCCTCCTCGGCGTCGATGTTCAGACCGATGCCGTGGCCCTCGGCGAGGCGGCCGAGCTCCCGCACGCGGGGATAGAGCTCGGCCAGGACCCGGTCGCGCTGCGCGCGGGTGTAGCGGGGATGGAGCGCCGACAGCTTGATCGAGATTCCGGGTCCGCGGAGCACGCCGCGCCCGGCCGAGGCCGCGCCGATCGCCGCGATCGCGTCCGCGTAGGCGCGCCGGTAGCGCTCGGCGTCCTCGGCGGTCACGGCCGCCTCGCCGAGCATGTCGTACGAGTAGGTGAAGCCCTTCGCCTCGCGCCGCACCGCGTGCCGCAGGGCCTCGGCGATGGTCCGCCCCGCCACGAACTGCTCGCCCATCATCCGCATGGCGAGATCGACGCCGGTCCGGATCAGGGGCTCGCCGCCGCGGGCGATCAGCCGGGTGAGCGCGGCGGACAGGCCGGCCTCGTCCCGGGTCGCCGCGAGCCTGCCGGTCACGAGCAGGCCCCAGGTCGCCGCGTTGACGAAGGGCGACGGGCTGTGCCCGAGATGGGCGGCCCAGTCGCCACCGGCGATCTTGTCGCGGATCAGCGCGTCCCGCGTCGCCGCGTCGGGGATGCGCAGCAGCGCCTCGGCGAGGCACATCAGCGCCACGCCCTCCTGGCTGGACAGCGCGTACTCGTGGATCAGCCCCTCGACCCCGCCGCGGGTGCCCTGGCGCCGCAGGGACTCGACGAGGCGCCGCGCGTCCTCGGCGACGCGCCGAGCCGCCTCGAGCGGCAGGCGCGCTTCCTCGAGGAGCGGGACCACGCAGTCCCGTTCGGGCCGCCGGCAGGCCGCGACCACCGCCCGCCGCAGGGGCGACAGGTCCGCCAGGCCGGCCGCGAACGCGCCGAAAGGCTCGCTCGCCGCGACGGCCACCTCGTCGACAACGCCGGATCCGGACATGGGCCGCCCCTCGGACACGGCGCGCTGGCATCGCGCCGTCGCGGACTCACGCTACACCGTCGGGGGCCCGCGTCGAGGCCGAAGACGCCGTGGCCGATCGCGTCACTTCGAGGCTTGGGCGTGGGCGGATTCCAGCGCGACGGCCAGGAGCGGCTGCGCGCCCTCCCGGCGCAGCGTCGCCACGGGAATCACCACCGGGTCGGCACAGGCCTGGACCACGTGGGCGAGGTCGAACTGCACCGCGAGGCCGCCGGCCTTGGCGTCGAGCCACGCCATCATGGCCGGCGGCTGCCCGTCATAGGTCTCGGCGACGGCCTCGCGGCACTCCTTGTCGGCGTCGTCCGCCTTCGGATCGCCCGTCTTCGGGCGGTAGCCCGCGAGGTAGAGGGCGTGCAGCCTCTTCGACGCGAGCGTCACCATCTTGGTCCCGCCCGGGCCCTCCGCCAGGGCGAGCTTCCCGGTCAGGGAGGGGGGCAGCAGGGTCGTCCAATCGACCGGGGCGCCGGTGGTGAGATCGTAGACGATCGACATCGTGCCGCTGTTCGGGTGCGCGCCGCCGCAGAACCCGCTGTCGAAGATGACGAAGCTCAGGAAGCGCGGGCCGCGCATCGGGGCCTCGACGGTGCGCTCCCAGGAGCTGTTCTTCCCGCCCTGATCCTTGCACGCCTGCTCGGCCTTGAGGGCCCGCGCGTCGAGGCGCTTCAGCGCCGCGTTGATCCGACGCTCGGCCTCGTCGGCCGGCGCGGCGATCTGCGGCATGGCGGCGATGCCGGGGCTCGCGTCGGACGGCGCCTTCAGGACCACCGGCCCGTCACTGGCCCGGGCGGGCGCGGCCAGGCCCAGGAGGACAGCGCCAAGACAGCCGATCCTGCGACAGCCGATCCTGCGGCTGGCGCGGCGCGCGCGCGGCGGGAGGTTACGCTCGTACATCGTGCCTCGGCTCCTGTTCGGGCGGGGACGGAGGATTTCGGGTCCCCGCCGCGGGACGATCGGATCGGCGCAGCCCTAGCATCCGGGGCGGCGACGCGGCGCGCGCTTTGACACGGGCGGAAGCGGTGTCAGAACCCCGGGATGACCGCGATCCTGATCTACGGCGCCACCGGCTATACCGGGCAGCTCCTGGCCGCGCACGCCGTCGGGCAGGGGTTGCGCCCGATCCTGGCAGGGCGCGATCCCGAGAAGCTGCGGCCGCTGGCGGCCCGGCTGAACCTCGAGATGCGGGCCGCGCGGCTCGACGATGCCGCGGGCCTGCAATCCGCCCTCGCGGGCGTGGCGGCGGTGATCCACGCGGCCGGCCCGTTCTCGCGGACGGCGCGGCCGATGGCCGAGGCCTGTCTCGCCGCCGGCGCGCACTACGTCGACATCACCGGCGAGATCGCGGTGCTGGAGGCCCTCGCGGCCAAGGATGCGGCGGCGAAGGCGGCCGGCATCGTCCTCCTGCCGGCGGCGGGCTTCGACGTGGTGCCGAGCGACTGCCTCGCCGCCCACGTGGCCGGCCGCGTTCCCGGCGCGACGCATCTGCGCATCTCCATCGGCGGGTTCGGCGGCTTCAGCCGCGGCACGGCCCGCACCATGGTGGAGGGCATCGCCTGGGGCACGCGGGTGCGCCGGGACGGGCGCATCGTCGAATTGCCGAGCCCGCCGCGCGCCACCGCGGATTTCGGAACAGGACCGCGCCGGACCGTCGGGCTCGGCTGGGGCGACGTGTCGAGCGCGTGGTACTCGACCGGCGTCCCGAACATCGACGTCTACTTCGAGGCCTTTCCCGCCATGGCGGCGGCGGCCGGCCTGCCCGCCGGCATCCGGCGGATCATCGCGGGCGGCACCGCCCAGCGCCTGATCAATCGCGGCATCGACCGGCTGCCTGAGGGCCCCTCGGCCGCCGCGCGCGAGAAGGCCCGCAGCACCTTCCTGGCGGAGGCCTGGGACGGCGGAGGGCGGAGAGCGGCGAGCCGGATGGAGACGCCCGAGGGCTACACGCTCACCGTCTGGACCGCCTTGGAGGCGGCCCGCCGCGTCGCCGCCGGCACCGTCGCGCCCGGCTTCCACACGCCGGTCACGGCCTTCGGCCCCGACTTCATCCTGAGCTTCCCGCACGTGGTCCGGACCGACCTCTGAGACGAGGCCTGCACGGCGGTCGGAATGGCCGTCTTTGCGAGCGCAGCGAAGCGAGCCAGGGCTGCGCCGCACGCACCGAAGTTCCGCCTCGCCGGCTCGCCTCGCTGCGCCCGCGATGACGCGGAGCGCGCGCCGCTGCCTCACACGGTCGCGCCGATCTGCCAGGGGGCGAATTCCGACGAGCCGAAATCGAACTGCTCGCTCTTCGTCCGCTCGCCGCCGGCCACCCGCAGGATCAGGTCGAAGATCCGGTGGCCGGCCTGCTCCACGCTCTCAGCGCCGTCGAGGATCGTGCCGCAATTGACGTCCATGTCCTCCTCGAGCCGCCGGTACATGGCCGAGTTGGTGGCGATCTTGATCGAGGGCGACGGCTTGCAGCCGAAGACGGAGCCGCGGCCGGTGGTGAAGCAGACGAGGTTCGCCCCGCCCGCGACCTGCCCGGTCGCCGAGACCGGGTCGTAGCCGGGCGTGTCCATGAAGACGAAGCCCTTGGCGGTGACGGGATCGGCGTAGCGCAGCACGTCGACCAAGTTGGTGCTGCCGGCCTTCGCCATGGCGCCGAGGGACTTCTCCAGGATCGTGGTCAGGCCGCCGGCCTTGTTGCCCGGCGACGGGTTCGCGTCGATCTCCGAGCCCTCCTTGCGGGTGTACTCCTCCCACCAGTGCATCAGGTCGACGAGCTTCTGGCCGACCTCCGGGCTGACGGCGCGCCGGGTGAACAGGTGCTCGGCGCCGTAGGTCTCGGTGGTCTCCGACAAGATCACCGTGCCGCCGTTCCGTACCACGAGGTCGCTGGCGATCCCCAGTGCCGGGTTGGCCGACACGCCCGAATACCCGTCCGAGCCACCGCATTGCAGGGCGACGATCAGCTCGCTCGCCGGCACCGGCTCCCGGTGGACCACGTTCGCCTCGGCCAGGATGCCGGTCACGAACTCGATCCCGGCCTCGACGGTCTTCCGGGTGCCGCCGAGGCTCTGGATGTTCATGCTGCGGATCCGGTCGCCGAGCCCCTGCTCCTCCAGGAAGGCGCCGATCTGGTTCACCTCGCAGCCGAGCCCGATCATGACGATGTGGGAGAAGTTGACGTGCCGCGCGTAGCCCGCGAGCGTCCGCCGCAGGAGCCGAAGCGGCTCGCCCATCGCCATGCCGCAGCCGGTCTTGTGGGTCAGCGCCACGACACCGTCGACGTTGGGATAGGGGGCGAGCGGGTCGAGGCCGAGGATCGGGTGCCGCCGGAACGCGTCGGCGATCAGGTCGGCGACGTGCGCGCTGCAATTCACCGAGGTGAGGATGCCGACGTAGTTGCGCGTCGCCACGCGCCCGTCGGGGCGGCGGATGCCCTGGAAGGTCGCGGGCGGCGTCACCAGCTGGGTCGGCCTCGCATCGACCCCGAACGCGTAGTCCCGGGCGAACTCGCCCATCCCGAGATTGTGGACGTGGACGTGGCCGCCGGCCGCGATGTCCGCCTTGGCGAAGCCGATGATCTGCCCGTACTTGGTCACCGGCTCGCCAGCGCGATGGGCCCGGACCGCGACCTTGTGGCCGGCCGGGATCCGCTCCGCCGCCGCGACGCCGTCGGCGACCGGCGTTCCCGGCTCGATGGCGCCGCGGGCCACGGCCACGCCGTCGGCGGGGCGGAGGGTGATCACGGGATACGTGGACATCGGTCTCTCCTCGGATTCCGTCGCGCCGGTTGCCGTCATCACGCCGTCACCGCGCCGTCACCGCGCCGCTTCGGGGCGCAGGGCCGGGGCGCGGGCGTCGCGGACCGGCAGCGGCGCGATCTCGCCGACCACGAACAGGTAGATGAAGGCGCCCAGCAGGCAGAATCCGCCGGCCACGATCAGGGGGATCACGAACGACCCTTGAGTGACCGTCAGCATGACGCCGGTGAAGGTCGTCGTCACGATCCCGGCGACGTTCGACGCGAAGTTCTGGATGCCGCCGATCGAGGCCACGTGGGCCGGAGTCGGCGCCACGTCGCCGGGCAGCGCCCAGATCGAGGCCGCCGTGAAGGCGAGGCTGCCGTAGGCGACCGCGAAGCACAGCAGCGCCACGTAGATGTTCGGGGCGATGATCGACAGGGTGATCACCGACGACATCAGCATGCCGCCGACGAGGCAGGTCTTGCGGGCCGCGGTCAGGCTCCAGCCGCGTCGGTAGAGCGCGTCCGACGCGAAGCCGCCGAGCCAGCCCGCGGGGATCGACGCCAGGGCCGGCAGGCTGCCGAGCGTGCCGAGCTCCGCCAGGGAGAAGCCCCGCGCCTTGACCAGGTAGGTCGGGAACCACGTGATGAAGAAGTAGATCACGAAGTTGAGGCAGAAGAACCCGGCCATCATGCCCCAGACCGTGCGGTATCGGAACAGCGACAGCCACGGCACTTGGTTCTGGGCGTCCGCCGCGTCGACGGTCTTCGGCCGCTCCTGCGCGGCCCGGAGCCGGGCGAGCTCCTCCGGCGACACCTTCGGGTGGTTCTCGGGCTCGCGGTAGAGCCACATCCAGAACACCGCCCAGACGAAGCCCAGCACGCCGGTGACGACGAAGGATTCCCGCCAGCCCAGCGTCGCGATGACCCAGGAGACCAGCGGGATCGCCAGCGCCGAGCCCACCCGGGAGCCGCTGTCGAAGATGCTGCTGGCGAAGCTCCGCTCGCTGCGCGGGAACCACGAGGCCGCGACCTTGGCGAAGGACGGGTAGGCCCCGGCCTCGCCGATGCCGAGCAGCATGCGCAGGCCGAGCAGGGACAGGAACCCCCGTCCGACCGCGGTCAGCGCCGTGCAGGCCGACCACCAGACCACCGCGACCACGAGGGAGAGCCGCGCGCCGACCCGGTCGGCCACGTAGCCGAAGGGCAGCTGCATGATCGCGTAGGTCCAGAAGAAGCCCGACAGGATCAGGCCCATGTCGGTGGCGTCGAGCCCGAGTTCCTTGGACATGGACGGCGCGGCAACCGCCAGGTTGGCGCGGTCGATGTAGTTGATGGCGTTGGCGGCCATGCAGAGGCCGATCATGAGCCAGCGCAGGCGAGGCATCGTGGGCTCCTCCCGTCTTCCGGGGATGGCGTCCCCGGTCCGTGCGGCGCCCCCGTTGAAGCCGGGGGTCGCCGCCGAGCGTGGTGTCGTGCCGGGTCGTTCCCGGCTCAGGTGCGGTAGGCGTTGCCGTCGAGGCCGTGCGGCCGGCCGGCGGCGAGCAGGGTCTCCCAGACGGGCTCGGGCAGCGGCACGCCGTCGGCGAGGCGCTCGGCGCGCATCCGCCGCTCCGGCTCGCCGGGCAGCAGGACCTCGGCGCCCGGCATCGGCTTGGCGCTCTTGAAGAAGTCGAGATAGGCCCGCGTCTCGGCCGCGAGGGCGTCCTCGGTGCCGAGGGCCGACGGCGCGACGTAGATCGACAGCATGCCGTTGCAGATCCGCCGCTGCCCGGGCCCGGCCGTGCCGGAGCCGGTGAGCGCGCCGGCCAGCAGCTCGCACATCAGCGCGAGGCCGGAGCCTTTGTGCTCACCGAAGGCCCGGATCGCACCGGCCCCGCGCTGGTTGTCGCGCTCGACGCCCTCCAGCGGGCCGAACAAGGTCGCCGGGTCGGCGCTGAGGCGGCCGTCGGGCTCGATCAGAGCGCCCTCGGGCAGCGGCTTGCCGCCCCTCGAGGCGACGAGCACCTTGCCCTCGGCGACCAGCGACGTGGCGAAGTCGAGGATGATCGGGTCGCCCCCCGGGACCGGGAAGCCGGCCGCGAAGGGCGCCGTCGAGAAGCGGCGCTCCACGGAGCCGAACGGCGCCACGAGGAGGCTGCCCGCCACGTTGACGAAATGGACGGAGACGAGCCCCGCCGCCGCCGCCCGCTCGGCCCACTCGCCGATCCGGCCGATATGCCCGGCATGCCGCAGGGCGATGATCGCGACGCCGTTCGCCCGCGCCTTGGCGATCCCGAGATCGACGGCGACGGGGCCGGCCGTCTGCCCGAACCCATAATGGGCGTCCACGAGGGCGAAGTTCGGCGCGTCTGTCACGATCTCGGGCGTGCGGCCGGCCTCGACCTCGCCGGCGCGCAGCCACTCGACGTAGCGGGTGACGCGGACCACGCCGTGGCTGTCGTGGCCGGTGAGGTTCGCCGCCACGAGGAAGCGGCCGATGCGCTCGGCCTCCGGCTCGGCGCAGCCCTCGCGCACGAAGATGTCCCGCACGTAGGCGGTCAGCCTGTCGGCCGGAATCCGCATCCCGTCTCTCCCTCGCCGCGCTTCACCGAGCGCGTGCGGGATGAACCTAGCGCCCTCGCACGTGCAGGGCGAGCACCGGCGGGTGACGGCGGCCGCCACCTGTCGTCCCCGCCGGACCGGTCACGGGTCGGACGGGACGGGCCCGGGCGGGTCGCCGTAGGGGAAGAAGTCGGCGGCCCGCATCTGCGCGTAGGCGAGGTGATCGAGGCGCACGGTGCCGAGGAACGGCTCCGGCGGCTCCACCAGCAGGATCGTGCGGGCGTAGCCGCTGTCGTCGAAGCCGCGCCGGAAATGCACCCGCGACTTGATCGCCACGACGTCGAAATCCGCCGGGTCCAGGCCGAGCCGCCACAGCTCGTCGGGCTCGACGATCTGCGCGAGCTGCGGGCTCAGCACGAGGACGTTGCCGGCCCCGAACGCGACGCAGATCCAGGTGCCGCCGCCGCCGCTGCCGGCGACGCCGGGCTCCGGCGCCGCGACGAGGCGCAGCACGGTCCCGGTGATGCGCACCGGGTCGCCCGCGGACGGGTCGCCGCCGCCGCCGACGGGCGCGTCGAACGGGTCGCCGGCCGCGAGGGACCCCGCCGCGATGTCGGGCGACGCCACCGTGGCGACCAGGGTGCGGGCGAGGCCCTGCCTGAGGATCTCGCCCAGCAGCCAGGTCGCCCGGCCCGAACGGTCGCTGTGGTCGGCGAGGACGACCGGGGCCGCGCCCTCCGCCACCGCCGCCCGGGCGAGGCGCACGCCGTCGGCGATCGTGTGGATCCGCGTCGCCTCGAGCAGCGCGCGCCTCTGCCGCCACGCGAAATCCGCGACGTCCCGCGCCACCCGCTCGGCGAGGGCCGGGTCGTCGTCGGTGATCGCCTGCACGGTCATCCCGCCGTCCGGGGCGTCGCCCCACGGGAAGCCGAAGAAGACGTTGACGTACACGTCCGGCTCGCGCGCCTCCCAGACGAGGGCCCGCTGCACGAGGTCGGACCAGGGCGCGGCGCCGGTCCACTGCACGACGGTCGGCGAGAGGATCGGCACCTTGAAGGTCCGGTGCGCCGGCCGGAAGTCGCCGCGCACGGCGCGCACCAGCATCCGGGCGGCCCGCTGCCCCTGCAGGTGTCCGTCGTAGTGCGGGAAGTACTTCACCGCGAAGGCCATGTCGGCGTGGTCGAGGAAGGCGGCGTCCTCGTTGCCGTGCAGGTCGAAGGTCCCCACCAGGATCGCCCCCTCGCCCACCGCTTCGCGCACCTGCCGGGCGATGTCGGCCTCCGGCCTGGGGACGCCGCGCACCGCCATCGCGCCGTGCAGGGCGAGGTAGACCCCGTCGAACGGGCCCTGCGCCCGCAGCTCCGCCACCATCTGCCCGAGGAAATGCGCGTAGGCGTCGGCGGTGATCCAGCCCGAGGCGGTGCCGGTGCGCGGCCAGAGCGGCGAGGTGATCCCCACGAGCTCGACGCCGTCGTACTCCCGCGCCACCTGCACGAAGCCGCCCATGTAGCCCTTGGGATCGGTGGCGAGCAGCGCGGCCCCGGCGGCCGGCGAGCCGGGATAGACGAAGTCGTCCCGGGTCGTGTCGTTCGGCAGGAACGTGACGGTCTCGTGCGTGAACTGGAGGACGGCAAGGCGCATCGATGGTCGGTCCTCTGGGATCCGGGTGACGGTCAGGAGATCTCGCGCACGAGCTTCGCGATGAGCGAGCGGCCGAAGGCCGCGAAGCTCTCGGCGGTCATCACGAAGGCGCCCTCGCCGCCGATCACGACACTCCGGTAATACGCGGCCAGGCCGCCCGCCGGATTGGTATGCTCTTTCAGGAAGGCCGGCATCCCCTCGGGTTCGGTGAGGATGACGATGCCGTTGACCGTGATGCCGGCCGCGACGGCCGCGTCCCGGGCCTCGGCGATGGGACGCCCGGCATTGCCGGTGCCGTCGCCGGAGATGTCGATCACCCGGCGCTCGGCGCGGAAGGGCGCCCGGGCCAGCAGGTCGGCGGCGAAACCGATCGCCGACCCGATGGCGGTGCGTCCGTAGAACGGCCGCGGCACCGCGCGGAGGCGCGCCGCGAAGGCGGCCGCGTCCTGCGCCGAGGCGATCACCATCCAGTCGACCGCGACCTGCTGCTCGCCGGGACCGGCCCAGTCGAACAGGGCGACGCCGATGCGCCCGGTCGGGCCGTCGCCGATGGCGCGCAGCACCCGCGGGTCGCCGAAGGCCTCGGCGTAGCCGCGGCGCTCGAGGTCGAACCGGGCCTCGCTGATGCTGAGCGACACGTCCACCGCGAGGACGAGGAGGAGGTCGACGCCCGTATCCGCCGCGCGGGCGGGGCGTCCGGCCAGCGACAGGGCGGCGAACATCCCGGACAGGAACGGGCGTCGCCGCATGGCCGACCCTCGATCTCGGGCGCCCGCGCGGGACGGCGGGCGGCTCACCCATGCAACGAGCCTGCCGACCCGCCGGTTCGAGCGCTCCGGCCGCGAGGCGCGAAGGTTCCGCTCCCGGCGCGCGGACCCGCGCCGCTTTCGGCCGCATCACGGGCCGGGGCGCCCGCCCTACCTGCCGCGGATCGGGGCGCCGCCGGCGCCGCCCACCCAGAGACAGTGATCATGCAGCGTGTTCGCCGAATCGGTCGTGCCATCGAGAGCGGGATCGTCGGAGCCGTGACCGGGACGGCCGCAGGCGTCAGCGGAATTATCGACGGGCTGATCGGGCTGGTGGGCCGCCTGTCCGAGCGCCTCGACGCTCGCCTGTCGTCGCTCGCCGACGCGTCCCGGGCGCGCCACCGGCGCGAGGGCCGCCGGCAGATCGACCCGATCTCGCTGGAGTAGCGGCGCGCGCGAGACCCCGCGCCTAGAGCCCCGGTCCCTTGGCGGCCCCGAAGATGCGGCCCGGCTTGCCGTCGGCCGCGCCCTGGAGCAGGACGACCCAGCTGTCCGCGTCGGCGACGCGGGCCTGGGTGTCGGGCACCTCGAAGCGGGTCGGCTGGCCCGTCCAGGGACCGAGCCGCTGCATGCCGCGGACGACGTTGACGTAGGTCGCCGTCCGGCCGCCATTCTCCCCGGACTGGATCGCGATGGCGCGGCTGCGGAGCACGGGCACCAGCCAGACGTCGCCGCGGATCTCGGTCTTGGCCTCCGGGGCCGCCCCGACCTCCACCAGGATCCGGTCGCCGTTGGTCTCCCCGCGCACCGGCACCGGCAGCCCGCCGTGCTGGCAGGCATCGCGGATCAGGCGCTCCAGGGCCGGCCGGTCGGACCCGACGGCGAAGCCGTTGCCGTCCACCACGACCTGGGGCGTGAACACCTGTCGGGCCCCGCGGCCCCGCGCGTAGGCGCGTTGGCGCTCGGTCAGCGGCCGCAGCGCGAGCGTGTCCTTCCAGCCGAGATAGTCCCAGTAGGTCACCGGCAGGGTCAGGGCGATGACGCCGGGCTTGTGGGCGAGGTCGCGCAGGACCGGGTCGGCGGAGCGGCAGGCGCCGCAGCCCTGGCTGGTGAAGAGCTCGACCACGGCGCGGACGGGCTCGGCCCGCGCCGGCATCGCGGCCAGCGTCGCGCAGGCAAGCAGCGCGGCGCGGAGCGCGCGGCGGTCGCGGGTCGGGGCGCGGTGCCGGGGCGTCATCGATCCATCAGACCGTCTGCGAGGCCGAAGGTGAAATCACGTTGGCTTGAGAGATCTCTACTGTCGGTTGAAGTGGCGCCGGCGTCACTCTCGGCTTGGGCAGCATGTCGGGCCGCCAGCGGCGATGCATCCACAGCCACTGGCCGGGGTTCTCCCGCACCCAGCCCTCGACCACGGCCGTCATTGCCTGCATCGCGCCGGCGACGTCGATGGTCCCGTCGGCCGCCCTGGGCAGGTCCAGGGGCGGCGTCAGCTCGAGGCGGAAGCGGCCCTCCGGCAGGCGCACGACGCGCACGCCGTGCACCGGGCAGTCGTAGTGGCGGGCGAGCTTGGCCAAGAGGGGGTTGGCGAGGCACGGCCGGCCGAGGAACTCCACCACGACGCCGCGGGTGAAGTGCTGGTCGATCAGCTGACCCAGGTGGCCGCCGCTCTCGACCACGTCGCGCATGGCGAAGACGGCGCCCGGCGTGGAGGCGGCGAGCCCGCCCATCGTCCGGCGGCGGACCTCCTGGACGAGGCGCGCGGCCGCGGGGTTGTTCGGCGGCCGGAACACCGCGGTGGCGTCCAGGCCGAACCGGGCCGCGCAGATCGCCGGCAATTCCCAGTTCGCCAGATGCGCGGAGAAGATCAGACCGGGCCGGCCGTCGTCGCGCAGGGCGTAGAAGTGCTCGATCCCGGTGACCTCCGTCCGCAAGTCGCCGGCGGCGGCGGGATCGTAATCGAACAGGCTGTCGAGGTGGGCGTACTCGGCCCCCGTCCGGCCGAGATTGTCCCAGGCCTCCAGGGCGAACCGCTTCCGCTCCGCCTCCGGCATGTCGGGGAAGGCCGCCCGGAGATTCGCCATCGCCGTACGGTGCGCCGGCAGGAGTGGGCCGAGGGTTCGCAGGAGCGCTGCGCCGAGCGCCGTGGACCGGACCGGCCCGAGGATCCGGGCCAGCATCACCAGGGCGCGGATCACCGGGATCATCGCGAAGCCCGCGAGGCGCGGGTACGACCGTTTGAGCAGGAGGGCGAGACGCAGCACAGTCGATTCCAGGATACGGTACGGGCGGCCCCCCAGCGCACCCGTACAGCGACGTTTACGACAAGTCTCCCGCAGCGCGAAATGCGGATCGCCGCACCCGGTAAAGGTGCGGCGCCGGGCGGGTGCGCCGCCGCCGGCGCTACAGGCCGACGAGGATCTTGCCGAACACCCGGCGCGATTCGAGGCGCTCCAGACCCTGCGCGAAATCCGCCAGCGGGTACACGGTATCCACCACCGGTCGAATGCCCGCTTCCATCTTGGCGAGGGCCTGCCCGATATTCGCGAGCGAGCAGCCGAACGAGCCGGTGATGCGGTACTGCTGCTGGAACAGCTGCATCAGGTTCATGGTCGCCGAGACGCCCGAGGTCGATCCGCAGGTCACGAGCCGGCCGCCGCGCTTCAGGCAGAGCAGGGAACCGTTCCAGGTATCGGCGCCGACATGCTCGAACACCACGTCGACGCCCTTGCGCTTCGTCAGCCGGCGGACCTCGCCCTCGAAGCGCTCGGTGCGGTAGTTGATGACGTGGTCGGCGCCGAGCTCGGCGGCCTTGCGGCCCTTCTCGTCGTCGCCGACCGTCGTGTAGACGGTGCAGCCGATCGCCTTGGCCATGCAAATCGCCGCGGTCCCGATCCCGGAGCCGCCGGCATGGACCAGCACGCTCTCGCCGGGCTCCAGGCGGGCGTTGTCGAACAGCATGTGCTGGACCGTGCCGAAGGCGATGCCCGCGCAGGCGGCATCGGTGTCGCTGACGCCGTCCGGCACCTTCACGGCGAGGCGGGCCGGCACGGTCACCAGTTCCCGGGCGAAGCCGTCGAGATGGAAGCCCATCACGCCGGACACGTCCTCGCAGAGGTTGTCGCGCCCCTCGCGGCAGGCCTTGCACCTGCCGCAGGTCATGGCGCCGTAGGGCACGACCCGGTCGCCCGCGACGAGGCCGGTGACGCCCGCCCCGACCGACTCGACGGTCCCGGCCGCCTCCGCGCCGACGATCAGCGGCATCTTCCGCTTGGCGAAGGCCATGCCGCGGAAGCCCCAGACGTCGATGAAGTTGAGGCCGACCGCGCGGATGCGGATCCGGACCTCGTCGGCGCCGGGCGCGGGCGGCGGCTCGATCTCGGTGAGGCGCAGGTCGCGGTCGCCGAACAGCTGGAGGGCTCGCATCGTGTCTCTTCTCACTCCGGCGCCAGGTAGCGCCGCCGCGCCCAGCCGAGGGCGCGTCCGGCCTTCACCCGGCACCACGTGGTGCGGCTCGGCGTGTCGTTCGTGCAGCCGAAGACCAGGGCGCGGCTGCGGATCTCGCCGATCTGCTCGGCGGACGGGTCCGGCTCGGCGCGGATGCTCAGCGGCTCGCCCGGCGGCAGGCCGGAGATCCTGTAGACCTGCGGCTCCGCCCGGGCATGGCCCGGAGCCAGGAGAGCCGCGCCGCAGAGGGCGGCGATGAGGGCGAGGCTGGCGCGCATCGGCAGGATCGTCCGGTTCGGCGGCGCCACCGTCAGGTCCGGTGGACGCCCATCATGGCGGTCAGGCCGCCATCGACGGGCAGCACGGTCCCGGTGATGTAGGATGCCCCCTCCCCCATCAGGAAGGCCGCCAGCGCCGCGACATCCTCGGGCCGCCCGAAGCGGCCCGCCGGAATCTGCCGCTCCATCCCGTCCCGGTAGGCGGCGTAGCGCTCCATCATGGCGGTGTCGACGAAGCCCGGCGCGATGACGTTGACGGTCACGCCGCGCTTGGCCGTCTCGATCGCCAGGGTCCGGCAATAGGCGATGAGCGCGCCCTTGGTCGCCGCGTAGGCGGCGTTTCCGGCATTGGCCCGCAGGGCGGCCACGGAGCCGATCGCCACGATGCGGCCCGCGCGCGCCCGGGTCATCTCCCGCACCAGCGCCTTGGCGAGGCGCGTCAGGGAGAAGAAGTTGACCTGCATGGCGGCCTCGGCCCGATCCTGATCGAGCATCGCCGCGAGGGCGTCGCAGGACTGGCCGGCATTGTGGACGAGGCCGTAATAGCCCTCGGTCTCGGCGGTCTCGCAGAAGGTGTCCAGCGCGGCCCGGTCGGCGAGGTCGACGGGATGGGCCGCGAAGGGCCGGTCCGGGTAGGTCGCCCGCAGCTCGGCCAGCAGCGCCTGCGCGGCCTCGGCCGAGGCGCGGTAGGTGAAGTCGACGCCGAGGCCGGATCCCGCCAGCGCGCGGACGATCGCGGCGCCGATGCCGGACGCGCCGCCGGTCACGAGGACCCGGCGCGGGGTGTCGGCGGCGCTCACGCGGGCTCCGCGCCGAGGACCAGGCAGGTGTTCTGGCCGCCGAAGCCGAACGAGTTCGACAGCACGGTCCGCACGGGCAGGTCGCGGGCGGTCTCCACGATGTCGAGGGCGATGGTCGGGTCCGGCACGCGGTGGTTGATGGTCGGCGGGATGCGGCCGTGACGGATGGTCAGCAGCGAGACCGCCGCCTCGATGGCGCCGGCCGCCGTGAGGGTGTGGCCGATCATCGACTTGTTGGAGGTGACCGGCAGGGCGGCCGCGCGGTCGCCGAACACGGCCGCGAGGCCCAGGGCCTCCATCTTGTCGTTCTCCGGCGTCGAGGTGCCGTGCGCGTTCACCGTGTCGATCGCCTCGGCCGCCACACCGGCATCGTCCAGGCTCGCCCGGATCGCCGCGATGATCGGCGCGCCGTCGGGGCTGGACCGGGTGCGGTGGAAGCCGTCGCCCTTCTCGCCGCAGCCGAGGACGTAGCCGAGGATCGCGGCGCCGCGCGCGACGGCGGCCTCGGCGTCCTCGAGCACCAGGGCGGCCGCGCCCTCGCCCATTACGAACCCGTCCCGGTCCTTCGAGAACGGCTTCGAGGCGGTCGCGGGCTCGTCGTTGCGGGTCGAGAGCGCCGAGAGCAGCGAGAAGCGGATCAGCGATTCCGGGTTCACCGAGCCGTCCGTGCCGATGCAGAGCGCCGCGGCGGTCTCGCCGCGCCGGATCGCCTCGACGCCGAGCTGGATCGCCGTGGCCCCCGACGAGCAGGCGGTCGAGAGCGAGATCGGCGAGCCCTTCGTGCCGAAGCGGTCGGCGATGCGGTCGGCGACCGTGCCGAAGATGAACAGGTCGTGCCAGGGATCGAAGCGGCGCGTCGCCGCCGCCCGCAGGAGGCCGGCGTAGTCGACCGGGCCGTCGCCGCCCGCGGCCTCGGCCAGGGCCTGCCGCTGCGGCCACTCCATCTCGACCGGCGGGACCGCGATGAACAGGGCGCCCGGGAAATCGCCCCTGGCGCCGATCCCGGCCTGCGCCACCGCCTCCTCGGCGGCGACGGCGGCGAAGCGCTCGGACAGGAGCGGCGCGACGAGGGGATCGGTGTCGAGGAAGTCCACCGTCCCGGCGATGCGCGTGCGCAGCGTGTCGGTCGGGAACCGCGCGATCGCGTGGATGCCCGACCGGCCCTCGGTCATGGCCGCCCACGTGTCGGCCTGTCCCTGACCGAGGGAGGAGACGACGCCGATGCCGGTGACCGCGACGAGCGGCCGGCCCCTGGCGTCGCGGTAGGATCGCGCGCTCATGGAGCGGTCCTTACGGGATTTTCCGCCGCGGTACACCTCCGCGCGGGCGGTGCCGCGGGCGGGGCGCCGGGACGACGGGCGCCGTCCCAGCAGGAAGCGTCAGGCGCGCGGCGCGTTGGCGAGGCGGAGCACCGTCTGCAGCAGGACGTCGGCGCCGGCGGCGCAGTCGGCCTGCGTGGCCGATTCCGCCTCGTTGTGGCTGACCCCGTCCTTGCACGGCACGAAGATCATCGCCGCCGGGACCTTCGCGGCGAGGTTGCAGGCGTCGTGGCCGGCGCCCGAGATGATCCGGCGGCGCGGATGCCCCAGGCTCTCGGCGGAGGCGTCGATCGCCGCCACGATCGCGGGGTCGAACGGCACCGGCTCCTTGCGCCAGATCCGGGTCAGCGCGATCTCCAGATGGCGCCGGGCCGCGATCTCGGCGGCCGCCTCGCCGAGCGCCGCCTCCATCGCGTCGAGAATCTCGGAGCGCGGATCGCGCACGTCCACCGTGAAGGCGACCCGCCCCGGCACGACGTTGCGGGAGGGCGCCAGGATCGCGGCCTCGCCGATCGTCGCCACCGCGGAGGGCGCGTGGCCCAGCGCGATCCGCTCGGCGGCCAGGGCGAATTCCGAGAGCGCGAGCAGCGCGTCGCGGCGGCGCGGCATCGGCGTCGTCCCGGCGTGGCTCTCGAAGCCGGTGATCACGCCGTCGAACCACATGATGCCCTGGCCGCCCTCGACCACGCCGATGGTCTTGCCCTCGGCCTCTAGGATCGGCCCCTGCTCGATGTGCAGCTCGACGAAGGCGCCGATCTCCCGCGTGCCGACGGCCTCGACCCCGCGGTAGCCGATGGCGTCGAGGGCCTCCGCCACCGTGGTGCCGGCGGCGTCGCGCTTGGCCAGGATCTCGTCCGTGGTGAAGTCGCCCGCGTAGGCCGCCGAGGCCATCATGGCGGGGGCGAAGCGCGAGCCCTCCTCGTTGGTCCAGTTGACCACGAGGAGCGGCGCCTCGGTCTCGATGCCGGCATCGTTCAGGCTGCGCATAACCTCGAGCCCCGCCAGCACGCCGAGGACACCGTCGAACTTGCCGCCGGTCGGCTGGGTGTCGAGGTGCGACCCGAAGGCGACCGGCTTCCGGCCCATGTCGCGGCCCGGCCGCAGGGCGTACTGCGTGCCGAGCGCGTCGACCGACACGGTGAGCCCGGCCGCCTCGCAGGCCTCCCGGAACCAGTCGCGGACCTTCCCGTCCTCGGCCGAGAGCGTCAGGCGGTTGATGCCGCCGGCCGGCGTGCCGCCGAATTCCGCGGTCTCCAGGATCGTCGCCCAGAGGCGCGCACCGTTGGCGCGCAGGTTGTGGGTCTTGCTGAGGCTCATCTCGGCCATGCCGGTTCCTTTCACGGCGGGTCGCCGTGCGACGCAGACGTTATAGGCGGGCGCGGCCGACTTGGCAGCGCTCCCACCACGAGCACCCGAGAGCAACCGCGGTGCCAACCGGGCCGGTCAGGCCAGCGGGCGCCGCACCGGGTTGGCGCGCAGGAGCGCGATCGCGTCGACCCGGAGGGCGACGGCGATCTCGCCGAGGGCGCCCGCCTCGATGTTGCTGATCCCGTCCTGGTCGGCGACGTCCGCGGCGATCAGGAAGACGTTCTCGCGCTGGGCCGCGGGCCGCTCGGCGACCGCCGCGACGTGGCGCAGGTTCTCGGCCCGGCCGAGGCGGGTGCGGGCCCGGGCGATGCCCTCGTAGAGCTCCGTCTCCAGCATGAGCGCGTCGTAGCCCTTCATCAGGACCGGGTCGGCCTTCAGGCCGTGCAGGGCGGCGTCGAATTCGGGGCCCGCGACCTCGCCGTCGGCCACGATGACGTTGGCCGCGGCCGAGACCGCCGCGAGCATCAAGGCCTTGTCGCCGGCATAGGCCGTCACGGTACGGCCGACATGGCCGAAGAGGTCGCGCAGGAGGCTCATTCCGGAGGGTCGGCCGCGGAGTCGGGGTGGCTGCTGGAACGCGAGGGATAGCAGAGGACGGCACGGAGGGAACCCGTCGCCGCGCGACCGGCCATAAAGGCGCGCGGTACCGGCGGCCAGACATCCTTCGGCAACATGGCCATGCGACTCATACGGTCGACCGCGTCCTCGAGCGCGGCCGACGGAACGCGGCCTCGACGATCCCCCCTCAGCCGGTTCCGCGCCCGTCGTCACGCCGCCGGAGCGATGTTCGGGTGCCCCCCAGGCCCGGACCTCGAGCCGGCGGGGGGCTCCCCCGCCGGATGATCGATCACCGCCGACAGCGCCGCGCGCTCCCGCGCGCCCGACCGGCGCGCGGCCGCGAACACGCCCATCTGCCGGTCGGCGCTGGTCCCCTCCGCCACGATCCGCGCCGCGTGCCCGCAGGCGGCGGCGCAGCCCAGCGCCTCGGCATCCTCGGCGATGTCGGCGAGGAGGGTCTCGACCAGCGCGGAGACCGTCACCGTCCGGACCTGCGCCTCGTCGATGAGCGTCGCGCGCACGCCGTCGCACTCGGCCCGCCAGAGATTCTCCATGACGAAGCCGCGGGAGGCGGCGGTCAGTCCGGCATTGAGCCGCCTGTCCCGGACCACCCGGCGGACGAGGCAGCGGAACAGCGCGGCGATGCACAGCGCGTCGTCGAGGCGCGTGCAGCTGTCGGCGACCCGCAGTTCCAGGGTCGGGTACTTCAGCGACGCGCGCACGTGCCACCAGAGATAGCTGGCATCCGCGATGGCGCCCGAGCGGGTCATCACGTCGACGTAGCGGGCGTAGTCGTCGGCATCGGCGAACAGCTCGGGCACGCCCGTGCGCGGCAGCTCGGCGTAGGCGCGCATCCGGTAGCCGGCGAGGCCGGTCAGCTGTCCCTGCCAGAACGGCGACCCGGTCGAGAGCGCGAGCAGTACCGGCAGGTAGGGCAGCAGCCGGTTGATCAGCCCGATCCGCGCCTCGGGGTCCGGAACCTCCACGTGGACGTGTAGGCCGCAGACGAGATTGCGCCGCCCGAGCATCCGGAGGTCGGCCATGATCCCGTGGTAGCGGGCCTTGTCGGTGGGGCGCTGGTCACGCCACCGGGCGGTCGGATGCGTGCCCGCGGCGAAGGTCAGGATCCCGCGCTCGGCGCCGATCTCCGCGAGGCTGCCGCGCAGATCCGCGAGATGCGCCCGCGCCTCCGCGAGATCGGCGGTCGGCGGCGAGGCCACCTCGACCTGGCACTGGAGCTGCTCGCGCTCGGCGTCGTCGAGGCGGGCCCGCACGGCGGCGTGGAAGGCCCGGAGGCCGGCCCGCGGCGTGCCGCGCGTGCGCGCATCGGCCAGGAAGAACTCCTCCTCGATGCCGAACCTGTAGGCGTGGGCCATCCGCGCTCCCTGCCCCGGACGGGCCGATCCGCGTCCGGCGAACGCCGCCGCACCGGCCGGGTTCCGACCGGGCCTGCGGCGCGAGAAGCCTCAGCGCCAGAAGGGCTTGACGTCGAGGAGCTCGGACCGTGCGTCCGCGGCCGCGTCGAGCAATTTCTGTGCCCCCGGATCGTCGGGACCCGGCATCGGCGGTCCCGACAGGCTCTCGGTCATCGTCCGGGCCGTCTCCAGATCGTTGAGCGCGCCGAGATGGTCCTGCAGATCGGAGAGAGCGGCGCCGAACTTCTCCTGCCGGCGGGCCGCCTTCTTCTTCCGGTAGAGACCGGCGAAGAACTCCGCGCCGTAGCGGAGCTTCTTGGCGGCGATCCGCGCCCGGTGCCGCGTGTGCGGATCGAGGTGCCGGAGGCCGCGCCCGCGCTTCTTGAGGCGCGCGCGCGCCTTGTCGAGCACCTGCGCGGCGAAGTGGCGCCCGTCGACGGCCGCGTCGGGGCCGGCGGCCCAGGAGCCCGCCTCGACCCAGCCGGCGAAGTCGATGATGAGCGCGCGCCATTGCGGGCTCTCGAGGGTCGCCGAGACCGCGTCGTACGCGGTGGCGCGCTCTGCCTCGGCGCGCGCGCGCAGGGCGTCCTGGCCGGGCTCGTCGGGGCGCTGTTCCGCGAGATCCGGCAGCGTGTCGCTCAGGAACACGTCGAGGTTGCGGGCGTGGCCGAAGGGCTCGGTGACGCGCTTGATCTCGTCGTTGAAGCCGGCCGCCCGGGGATCGCTCTCCAGCATGGGCCCGAACAGCGACAGCGCCGAGCGCAGGCGGCGCAGGGAGACGCGGATCTGGTGGAGCGCCTCGGGCGGGCGGGCGCCCTCCCCGGAGGCGGGCCGGCTGCGTCGCATGGTGGGGGGGGGGGGGGGGGGGGGGGGGGGGGGCGGCGGGGGGGGGGGGCGCGCGGGGCGGGCCGCCCGCCTTCCAGGAAGGCGGTCTCGTTGAGACGCATGTGGCGCAGGCAGGCGCGCGCCACCCGGCGGAAGACCTCCCCGGCGCTCGCGCCCTCGGGCAGCTCCACGGGCTCGGCCTTCACGACGCCGGGCTCGATCCCGTCGAGGAGCGCGTAGCCGACCGCGCTCTTGGCTTTCACGCCGAGGCGTAGCGGCACGGCCTCGGCCAGCTCCCGCGCCAGCGCGAACAGGTCGGCCGGATCGCCGGACTGGAGTTCCAGCTCGACCTCGCAGAGCGGCGCGACGCCCGAGTCGGTCTCGACTCGGCCCTCGTCGAGGGTGACGAGCACGCGGGACTCGCCCTGCGCGACCGCGACCTCCCGGCGCTGCACCACGGTGGCGAACAGCCGCTCCAGCGGCGCGTCGGCCTCGCGCAGGACCGGCCCGGCGGCCGTGTCGGCCCAGGCCGCGGGCTCCGGCGCCTCCCCGGCGATCTCGCTCTCCCACTCGGCCCGGTCGAACAGGCCGACGCCGCCGCTCCCGGCCTTCACGGTCTGGATGTGGCGGTCGCCCTTGGCGCGGACGCGCAAGGTCAGGCCGTTCTTCCGGAGCGCGCGATCGGGCGTGTCGTAGTAGGTCGTCACCAGAGATACGGGCTCGGTCGCCGACGCGTCCTTCAACCGGGGATGGGACGCGAGCGCCGTCAGGTCCGGCCCGGCGCAGTCGAGCTTCAGCTCGACCTCGCGGGGCTGCGCCGCGGCGTTGCTATCGGTGTCGCTCATACGCTCCTCTTCGTCGCCTGCCCCGGCTAACGAGCCAGGGATGGGCTCCGGTTGCATCGCATCCTGCGTCGCATCTCGCGGAGCCGGCATCGGGGCGTGACCGTCCGACGCACCCGCGGCAGCAAAGGCGTCGCCGCCGCCGTCGTCAAGCTGGGACGAGACCGGTCGCCCGCGGCGGATGGATGCTGCGCTGCGTTAAAATCGCGCTTTCCCAAAACGACACGGCGTGGCAAGACAAATTGTCCACAATCCATCTGCCTCGCAGCCCCGGCCCCGACCGCCCGGAGGCGCACACGGCGCCGCGACGCGCCGGCGCGGCGGATTCCCCTCCGAGCGAGCGGTGCGCCCCTTGTGGACGGCGGCACCGTGGAGAAGATGCGGTCGGTGGCTGCTTTGAAGACACTCCTCGTCGGCGTGATCGGGCACGTCGATCACGGCAAGACGGCGCTCGTCCGCGCGCTCACCGGCGTCGAGACCGACCGGCTCAAGGAAGAGCGCACCCGCGGCGTGTCCATCGTGCCGGGCTTCGCGCTGCTGACCGCCGCGCAGGGCGAGATCGACCTCGTGGACCTGCCGGGCCACGAGCGGTTCGTCCGCGCCATGATCTCCGGCGCCACCGGCATGCGGGCCGTTCTGCTGGCGGTCGACGCCCACGAGGGCATCAAGCCGCAGACGGTGGAGCATCTCGAGATCGCCGCCCTCATCGGCGTGCGCCGCGGTGTCCTGGCGCTGACCAAGGCGGACCTCGCGACGCCCGAGACCGTGGCCGCGCGCGCCGCCGAGATCGCCGCCGCGGCCGCGCGGGCCGGGATCGAGGCCGGCCCGGTCATCGCCACCTCGACCGTGACGGGCGACGGCTTGCCGGAGCTCGCCGCCGCTCTCTCGGCGCTGGTGGCGGAGACGGAACCGGTCCGCGACGACGGCTTCCCCTACCTTCCGGTCGACCGGGTCTTCTCACGGCCGGGCTTCGGCACCGTCGTGACCGGCACGCTGCGGCGCGGGCCGCTCGCGGTCGGCGACACCGTCGAGATCGCCCCCGGCGGCCGCACCGCCACGGTGCGCGGCCTGCAGATCCACGGGCGCGCGGTCGAGCGCGCCGAGCCGGGGCGCCGCACGGCGGTCGCCCTGCGCGGGATCGACCTCGACCAGATCGCCCGCGGGCAGGCGTTGTCGCTGCCTGGCCTGCTCGCGCAGAGCCCGTGGCTCGACGTGGCGATCACCGCGGCCGCGAGCCTGCCGGACGCCCTGGCGGGCGGCACGGCCTGCCGCCTGCTGTTCGGCACCACCGAGGTCGAGGCGCGGCTGCGGCTGCTCGACCGCGACGCCCTGGAGCCGGGCGCCAGCACCCAGGCGCAGCTCCATCTCGGCGAGCCGGTGGCGGTGCCGGCGCGGGAGCCCTTCGTGCTGCGGCTCGATTCGCCCTCCATCACGGTGGCGGGCGGCCGGATCCTCGACCCGGCGAGCCGCCGCCGCCGGCGCCACGATCCCCCGGGCATGGCCGGTCTGGCCGCCCTGGCGGGGGGGGGGCCCGCCCCGCGCGGGGGGGGGGGGGCCGCCCCCCCCCCCCCGGCCCGCCCCCCGCCGCCGGCGCCACGATCCCCGGGTCATGGCCGATCTGGCCGCCCTGGCGGCGGGCGGTCCCGCCGAGGCGATCACGGTCCGCCTCGGGCAGCTGGGCGCGGCCGGGGCACCGCTCAACGAGCTCGCCCGGATCGCCGGTATCGCGCCGGACCGCGGAAGGCAGACGCTCTCCGAAGGCGGTGCCCGCGCGATCGGCGACCGCTTCGTCGGGGCCGCGGCCTTCGAGGCGCTGCGCACCGGCACGCTGGCCGCCCTGGCCCACCATCACCGCGACTACCCGATGGAGCACGGCATCGCCCTGGAGCGCCTGTCCCGCGCCCTGGCGCTGCCCGAAGCGGTGACCGGCGCGGTCCTGCGCGACCTCGCGGCGGCGGGCGGCGTTGCCCAGGCGGGCGCCCTGTGGCGACGGGCCGAGTTCGACCCCGCGCGGAACGAGAGCGAGGCCGCCCGCCGGCTCGAGCAGGTCTTCCGCCGCGCGGGCCTCAGCCCGCCCGACGAGGCCGAGGCCATCGGCCGGGACGTGCGCCGCCGCGAGGCGCTGACCTACCTCGTGGGGGCCGGCACGGTGATCCGTGCCGTCGACCGGGTGCAGCGCCGCGCCGTGCTGTTCCACCGGGAAGCGGTGGCCACCGCCAAGAGCCGCCTGATCGACGCCTTCCCGACGGCGCGGACGGCGGAGACCGGATTCCTGGCCCGCGAGGCCGGCGCGACCCTGGGAATCTCGCGCAAGTTCTCGATCCCGCTGCTGGAGCACCTCGACGCCACGGGCTTCACCCGCCGGGCCGGGGACCGTCGGGTGATCGTCGCCCTCGAAGCCGGGCGGGCGGTCCCGGACGCCGGCTGACGCGGCGCGCTCGCTGCGCCGGCGTCCCGCACTTCACCCCGCTCTGTCCCGCTCACAGCGCGGTCGGGAACGGCGTCAATCGTCCACACCCAACCAGTCGCCGCGTCCGGGCTCGTAGCAGGTGTACCCGATCAGGCAGCTCGGATTGTCGCGGGTCGGCCGAAAGGCACGCCGCGCGATCTCGGTGGGCTCGCAGAACGAGCGGTCGCGGACGAACCGGTCGTAGGTCATGCCGCCGGTCCCGAGGACGAGCGCTCCGCGGGCCTGGATGAGGCGGATCGTCTGCTGGCAGGTCATCGTCGTGGTGGACGGCCGCGTCTGCGCCGCCGCGGGCGACGCGGCCAGCACCAGCACCGCCGCAATCCGGGTCATCATCGCCTGGGCCTCCGCGTGCCGTCAGTCCTGCGGACAACCCGGCGCCCTGCTCGTCCGCGCCGCGTCGCCTCGACGCATCGCGATGCCGCGCGCTCATCAATCCTCGAAGGCCTCGACGTGGACCGTCCCGGGCTCCTGACGGCGGGCGCCCTCCTCGATCCGGGCGAGTTGCGCCTGCGCGCGGCCGCACGGGAACCCGTAGCGGGCACGGACGCGCTCGCTGGCGATGCCCAGGGCCAGTCGGGTCAGGGCGACGAACTCGTCGAGCGGGTAGTCCTGTCCGACCGCGAGGTGGTCCTTGATTACCAGAGACGGCGAGTAGCAGGCCTCGCGGGTCCCGTCCGGCCACCGGATATGGAAGCGCATCTCAGGCATCCCGCGGGACCCGCAGCGTGTTCCAGGCCGCCGCCCCCGTGGCCGCGGCCATCAACGGCGCGTCCCCGGGCGCGAGTTCCGCGTAGGTCGGCAGGTGGCGCGCCGCGCAGGCGTCCCACACATGCGCCCGGGCGACCTCCCGGCCGGCATTGCGCAGCCGCGCCCGCCGGCTCGGCTCCAGGCTCGCCCGCATGGCGGCCGCGATGGCGTCGGTGTCGTCCGGGTTCACCGACAGGGCTTCGCCGGGGGCGATATACTCGGTGAAGGGCGGCCGGCCCGACACGATGACCGGCGTTCCGCAGGCCATCGCCTCCAGAACGCACAGGCCGTAGCTCTCCGCGAGCGAGGGAGAGACCAGGGTGTCGGCGAGCCGGTAGAGGCCCGGCATGTCCGCCTGCGCCACGGCGCCGGTTCGGATCACCGGCAGCCCGGGCCCGACCTCGAGCCCCTCGCGCTCGAGCGTGGCGCAGCACCGGGCCTCGTAGCCGGCCTGATCGAGGGGCGGCGCGCCGCCGGCCACGACGAGCTGCGCGTCGGGGCAGGTCCGGCGCAGGGCCGCGAAGGCCTCGATGATCGCCAGCGTGTTCCTGCGCGCCTCGAAGCCGCCGACGCTGAGGAAGACCGGGCCGCCGCCGAGGCCGAGGCGGCGGCGGAGCGCGTCGTCCTCCGGCCCGGGATCGGGCGTGAAGGCCGCCCCGTCGACGCCCGTGCCGGCCCCCTCGGCCCCGGCGGCCCACCCGCCCCCCCGGCCCCGACCCCGAGCCCCCCGCGCCCGAGCGTGGCGCAGCACCGGGCCTCGTAGCCGGCCTGATCGAGGGGCGGCGCCCCGCCGGCCACGACGAGCTGCGCGTCGGGGCAGGTCCGGCGCAGGGCCGCGAAGGCCTCGATGATCGCCAGCGTGTTCCTGCGCGCCTCGAAGCCGCCGAC
>NZ_JBKFBI010000087.1:0-24649 GCF_053346095.1 Methylobacterium sp. A52T
GGCAACGCCGGCGGCAACGGCGCCATGGGCGGCGCCCAGGGTGCCGGCCGGGCCGGCGGCCAGACGGGCGGTGCCGGCCGCAACTGAGCGGCGTGAGCGCGGGGGAGGGGTCGACGGGCTCCTCCCCCGCGTCGTTTCGAGGCTCGTCCGCCGCCCGCCGGCGGCGGACGAGACCCGGTTCAGACCTTCAGGACGGGCTCGGCGATGTCGCCGCCCCCGCCGCGGGCCCTCAGGTAGTCCGGCTGGAACAGGCACATCCGCACGGCGTCGCGGTAGCGCCCGTTCACGAAGAACTCGTCCTTCAGCACGCCCTCGGGGTGGAAGCCGCAGCGCTCGTAGATCCGCACGGCCCGGGCGTTGTCCCGGTCGACGTGCAGGTAGAGCTTGTGGATGTTGAGCACGCTGAACGCGTAATCCATGGCGATCCGGGTGGCCTGCCACGCGTAGCCGCGGCCCTGGAAGCTCGGGTGGATCGCGATCTGGAACTCGCAGCGCCGGTGCAGGTGGTTGATCTCGACGAGCTCGATCAGCCCGGCCGGCTCCCCGCTCGGATCGGCCACGATGAAGCGCCGCTCGGTCTGATTGTGGATGTTGCGCTCGTAGAGCTGCTGCAGTTCGGCGAAGGACTCGTAGGCCTCCTCGAACCAGTAGCGCATGATGCTGTCGTTGTTGTTGAGCTGGTGGACGAAGCGCAGGTCCTCCCGCTCCAGCGGACGCAGCTTGATGGTGATACCGGTCACCGCATTCATGACGCACTGGCCTCGATCAGCTCGCGCAGGAAGTGCTCACCCTGGCCCAGGGCATCCAGGGTGATGAACTCGTCCGGCTGGTGCGCCTGGGCGATGTCGCCGGGGCCGCAGACCACCGTCGGGAGACCGGCCGCCTGGAAGCGCCCGGCCTCGGTCGCGTAGGGGACCGCGACGGTGTGGTTGCGTCCGGCGAGGCGCAGGCAGAGGCGCTCGGCCGCCGAGCCCGGCTCCGGGGCGAGGCCGGGGATGTCGACCTCCTCCAGCGTCTCGATCCGCCCGAACGCGCCGTAGCGATTGAGGCGCTCGCGGGTGACCCGCTCGACCTCGGCCGCGAAGAGCCGCGGGATCTCGGCCGGGTCGAGATCCGGCAGGCCGCGATATTCCCAGAGGAAGCGGCACTCCTTGGCGAGGATGTTGCGGGCGGTGCCGCCCTGGATCGTCCCGACATGGACCGTGGTCGAGGCCGGGTCGAACCGCCCGGACGGGTCGCCGCGCTCGATCATCAGGTCGGCGATCCGGTTGAGGCCGGCGACGAGGTCGCAGGCGGCCGACACGGCGTTCGCGCCGAGGGCGGGGCGGGCGGAATGGGCCTCGTGGCCGTGGACCGTGGTGAGGCAGGTGACGATGCTCTTGTGGGCGTCCGCCACCTCCATCCCGGTGGGCTCGCCGACGATCACCGCCGCCGGCCGGGGCAGGCCGTCGCCGAACCGCGCGATCCCGTCCATCGAGCCGAGGCAGGTCGTCTCCTCGTCGTAGGAGAGCACGATGTGGATCGGCCGCTTCAGGCCGGCGGCGAGCATGTCGGGCACGAGCGCCAGGGCCAGCGCGTCGAAGCCCTTCATGTCGACCGCGCCCCGTCCGTAGGCCCGGCCGTCGGCGACGCGCAGGGTGAACGGGTCGCCGGTCCAGGCCTGGCCGGCCACCGGCACCACGTCGGTGTGTCCGGACAGGACGGTGCCGCCGTCGACCATCGGGCCGACCGTGGCGAGGATGGCGGCCTTGTCGCCCGCCGCGTTCGGGAGGCGCAGATACGGGACGTCCCAGCCGTCGAGATAGGCGCAGACGGCGTCGATCAGGGCGAGGTTGGACTTGTCGCTCTCCGTGTCGAAGGACACGAGGCGGGCGAGCATGTCGAGCGGGCTCAGCCGCTCGCCGGTCGCGGACATGGATTCCTCCGGGGCGAGGCCCCGGCCGGGACCTCAGTGCAGGCTGCGGCGGACGTGCGGGCTGTCGAGGGAGAAGGCGGGGATCTCGGCCTCGAAGCTCTCGCCGGCCACCGTCGCCATGGTGTAGCTGCCGGCCATCAACCCGTCGGGCGTGTTGAGCGGACAGCCGCTGGTGTAGCAGAAGGACTCGCCCGGCTCCAGCACCGGCTGCTTGCCGACCACGCCGGTACCGCGCACTTCCTGGCAGGCCCCGTGCCCGTCGATGATCCGCCAGTGGCGCGAGCGCAGCTGGACCTGCTCGCTGCCGTTGTTCACGATCTCGACCGTGTAGGCGAAGAAGTACCGGCTCTCGGTCGGCGAGGACTCCTCCTCGACGAAACGAGACTGGACCGTCACACTTATTCCCCGCGTCTCGGCCTTGTACATCGCCCTAATTGGCCCTTCTTCGGACGGTACGACTCGCTGAAGCCGAATGGAGCGCGCTTCCCGGCCGGTGGTAGTGGGCGGCGGAATCGCCGTCAATTGCGGCGGACTACCTCGCGCGGCGCGGCGGGCCGCCGGTCGCGGCGCCGGCCTCACGAGGCCTCCGGACGCAGTTAAGCCCGCGTTAGCGGGTCCCGGCGGACAACGCTGCTCGGCGTGACGCGGACCGGCCGGGGCGCGCGAGGGAGTCAGGGGCGCGATGAACGCGGGCGCAGCCACGGGAGCCGCCGAGTCGAGCGCGGACGGCCGATCCGGCATCCTGCCGGCCCAGGCGATCGCCGCCCTCGCGCAGGCGGGTGGCATCCGGAATGCGAGCCCCTTCGCGGCCGATCAGATCCAGCCCGCGAGCCTCGACCTGCGCCTGGGCGCCAGGGCCTACCGGGTGCGGACGAGCTTCCTGCCCGGCTCGGGACGGACGGTCCAGGCCTGCGTCGACCGGCTGTCGCTGCACGCCGTGGACCTGCGCCCGGGCGCCGTCCTGGAGACGGGCTGCGTCTACATCGCGGAGCTTCAGGAGAGCCTCGCCCTGCCGGCCGATCTCGCGGCGGCCGCGAACCCGAAGAGCTCGACCGGGCGCATCGACGTCTTCACCCGCGTGATCACCGACCGGGGCGAGGCCTTCGATCAGGTCGAGCCCGGCTACGACGGGCCGCTCTACGCGGAGATCTCGCCGCGCACCTTCCCGGTCCTCGTGCGCAGCGGCTCGCGGCTGTCGCAGATCCGCTTCCGCCGCGGGGCGCCGCGGCTGACCGAAGCCGAGCTCGGCCTGCTGCACGCCCGCTCGGCGCTGGTCGACGCCGGCAGCCCGTCCTTCCAGGGCGGCGTGGCCGTCTCGGTCGACCTCGCCGGCTTCGACGGCCTCGTCGGCTACCGGGCCAAGCGCCACACCGGCCTCGTCGACGTCGACGCCCCCGGCCGCCACCGGGCGGCGGATTTCTGGGAGCCGCTCGCCGCCGACGGGTCGGGCAGCCTGATCCTCGATCCCGGCCAGTTCTACATCCTGGCCTCCAAGGAGGCGGTGCAGGTCCCGCCGGACCACGCCGCCGAGATGGTGCCGTTCGATCCCCTGGTGGGCGAGTTCCGCGTCCACTACGCGGGCTTCTTCGACCCGGGCTTCGGCTATGCCGGGGCCGGCGGGGCGGGCGCGCGGGCCGTGCTGGAGGTCCGCTCCCGCGACGTGCCGTTCCTCCTGGAGGACGGGCAGATCGTCGGCCGCCTCGTCTACGAGCGGATGCTCGACCTGCCGGAGACGCTCTACGGGGCGGGGGCCGGCTCGAACTACCAGGCCCAGGGGCTCAAGCTCTCGAAGCACTTCGCCCTGTAGTCCGGCCCGGACGCGCCGACGGGAGCATCGACCGCATGGACGCCGTGGACCGGAAGATCCTCGATCTGCTCCAGCAGGACGCGACGCTCCCGGTGGCCGAACTCGCCGAGCAGGTCGGCATCAGCGCGGCGCCGTGCTGGCGGCGGGTGAAGAAGCTGGAGGCGTCCGGGGTGATCCGCCGCCGGGTCGCCCTGGTCGACCGCCGCAAGGTCAACGTCCCGACCACGGTGTTCGTGGCCGTGAAGGCGCCGCGCCACGCGGCGGACTGGTCGGACGCGTTCCGGCGGGTGGTCGCCGGCTTCCCGGAGATCGTCGAGGCGTGGCGCCTGACCGGCGAGATCGACTACCTGCTGCGGATCGTGGTGCCCGATATCGAGGCCTACGACGCGGTCTACCAGCGCCTCATCGCCAAGCTCGACTTCTCGAACCTGTCCTCCTCCATCGCCATGGAGGAGATGAAGTACACGACCGCCGTTCCGACGATCTACGTGGCGTAACCTCCGTGGCGTGACGCGACCGTGCCGCGGCGGAGCTCAGCCCGCCGCCACCGCGTAGGTGCGTTGGATCGACGAATCCTGCGCCCGGTGGTCGTAGCCGTAGACGTGGATCGAGACGGCCGCATCAGGCCCGTCATTGGCGATCCGGTGCAGGTTCGGCCCCGTGGGCATCATGCAGGCGACGAAGCCGGGCTCGCGGACGGCGTCCATGGTCGCCACCGCGTGGGTCTCGCTGATCGGGCGGTACCACGTCTCCCGCAGGCTGCCGCGCAGCAGGCCGAAGCAGCACGAGCAGTGGTGGTCGTGGACTGGCGTGACCGTGCCGGGCGCCCAGACCATCGCCCAGACGCTGATCGCCTCGGTGCCGAACAGGAGATTCCGGCTCAGGCCGGGCCCCCGGCCGACCAGCCGCGAGGGGTCGAGCAGATCCGGCTGGGCCAGGAGGCGCATCAGGGTCGCCCGGGCCGAGGCCAGATAGGCCTCCGGCGAGCGGCTCGCGGAGCGCGCGAGGTTCGCTAGCATCGCCTCGACGTCGGTCGGGGTGGTGGTCTGCGGCATCGGCAGGTCTCCTTCGGTGCCCTTTCACGAGGTTGCACGAAGGATACCCGGAGGTCGCCGACGACGGGTTGCGTTCTCGCGCGTCATCGCGCGCCCGGTGGCAATGTCATTGCCCGGAGACGCTCCCGCAGGAAATGGTGTTGCGCGCGCTCGATCTTTCCCGCGCGGCTGACGCCGGTGCGGCGGGCTCAGCCGGCCGCGGCCTCGTCGAGCAGCCACGCCACGGCGCCCGCGCTGGTCACGCGCCCGGCCGGCAGGGACTCGCCGGCGGCCAGCCGGGCCAGCGGGGCCCGCTTGCCGGCCCCGGTGACGAGGAACAGCACGTGCCGGGAGGACGCGAGCGCCGGCAGCGTCAGGCTGATCCGCGGAACGAACGGCTCCAGGCCGGCCTCGGGCACGGCGGCGACGAGCCGCCGGGTCTCGTCCACGGCGGGCTTGCCGGGAAACAGCGAGGCGGTGTGCCCGTCCTCGCCGAGGCCGAGCAGCACGAGGTCGAACAGCGGGCGGGCCGGATCGAGGCGCTCGGCCCCGTAGAAGTCGAGGAGCGTCCGCTCGTAGGCGCGGGCGCCCGCCTCCGGGCCCTCGTCCGACGGGATGAAGTGGAGATGCGTCGGCGGGATCCGGGACCCGTGCCCGAACGCCTCCCGGACCATCCGGACATTGCTGCGCGGATCGTCCCACGGCACGGCGCGGTCATCGCCGAAGAACCAGTGGATCCGCTCCCACGGCACCCGGGCCGCGTAATCCGGCCCGGCCAGCAGGCCGTACAGCACCTTGGGCGTCGAGCCGCCCGAGAGGCAGAGCGCGATCCGGTCGGACCGGCTCTCGCCGCAGGCCACGATGATCCGCTCGGCCGCCTCGCGGGCGACCGCCTCCGGATCCTTCAGGACGTGGGTTCCGACGGGAAGGCTCATGGGTTCGGGCCCTGCGGCTTCGGGGGTCGGACAGGTCGGCCTGCGGGCGTCCCGCTCAGCCCTTCGGCTCCTGGTGGCCGCCGAAGCCCTTGCGCATCGCCGAGAGCAGCTTGTCGGCGTAGCTCGCGTGCTCGCGGGAGCGGAAGCGGCGGTAGAGGGCGGCGGAGAGCACCGTCGCCGGGACGCCCTCCTCGACGGCGGCGTTGATGGTCCAGCGGCCCTCGCCCGAATCCTCGACGTAGCCGGAGAAGTCGGTGAGCTGCTCGTCGCCCGCGAGTGCCTGGGCGGTCAGGTCGAGGAGCCAGGACGAGACGACGCTGCCGCGGCGCCAGACCTCGGCGATGTCGCCCATGTTGAGATCGAAGCGGCGCTCGGCCGGCAGGTCGGACGCGTTGGCGTGGCGGAGGATGTCGAAGCCCTCCGCGTAGGCCTGCATCAGGCCGTACTCGATGCCGTTGTGGACCATCTTGACGAAGTGGCCGGCGCCGGTCGGGCCCGCGTGGATGTAGCCCTGCTCGGCGCGGGGGTCGCGCCCCTCGCGGTTCGGCGTCTTCGGGATGTCGCCGATGCCGGGCGCCAGGGTCTTGAAGATCGGGTCGAGGCGGTCGACGGCCTCCTTGTCCCCGCCGATCATCATGCAGTAGCCGCGCTCCAGGCCCCAGACGCCGCCCGAGGTGCCGACATCCACGTAGTGCAGGCCCTTCTCCTTCAGGGCGGCCCCGCGGCGGACATCGTCGCCGTAGAAGGAGTTGCCGCCGTCGATGATGCAGTCGTCCGCCTGCATCAGCCCCGAGAGCGCCTGGACGGTCTGCTCGGTGATCGCCCCGGCCGGCAGCATCACCCAGGCCGCGCGCGGCACCTCGAGCTTCGAGACCAGGTCCTCCAGGCTCGACGCGCCGACCGCGCCGGCCTCGACCAGCGCGGCGACGGCCGCCGGGTTCTGGTCGAACACCACGGCGGTGTGCCCGTCGCGCAGGAGACGCCGGACGATGTTGCCGCCCATCCGGCCGAGGCCGATCATGCCGAGTTGCATTGCTGCCCTTCCTTACCGATTGCCCCCGCGCGGCGAGGGTCAGGCCCCTACGGCTCCACCGACGTCACAGGCGATCCGGCCTCGCCCGCTCGCGGGACGAGGCCTGCCGCGGCGGGCCGGCGGCGGGACGGGAAGCCCCCCGCCGCCGGTCCGGAACGGCTAGACGACCGCCATCTTCAGCGCCGCCGCGACCCGGACGAGGCCGGCCTTCGTGTCGCCGCCCTTGAGGTGGACGCGCAGCGCCCGCCGGCCGCGCTCGGCGAGGACGGCGAAGTCGCCCCGCGCCTGCGCCGCGACGACGGTGCTGAACCCGAGCTTCCGGCCCGGGATCGGCAGGTCCTCGGCAGCGTCCGCGGTGATCTGCAGGAACACGCCGGTGTCCGGGCCGCCCTTGTAGGCCTGGCCGGTCGAGTGGAGGAACCGCGGCCCGAACTCCAGGCAGGTCGCGACCTTGCGGGCGTCGCGCACGGCGATCCGCGGCTCCTGCAGGATGGCGGCCGCCTCGGCGTCGCGCGGGACGTAGGCCAGGAGCCCCAGGTAGTCGCCGTCCTTCAGGCGGCCGATCTGCGCCTTCATCGCGGCCTCGAGCCCCTCGGCGGCCGGCTTGAGGGCGTCGGCGTTCCGCGGATCGGCGTAGAGCGCGACCCAGTCGTCCTCGTAGAGCGGCGTCTCGGCGGGGAGGGCGCCCTTCGCCTCGGCCTCGGCGAACAGCTTCTTCGTCTCGACCTTGCTGGCCTCGACGTCGGGCTGGTCGAACGGGTTGATCCCGATCACCGAGCCGGCCACCGCGGTCGCCATCTCCAGGCGGTAGAATTCCTGCGGCAGCTGCTCGATCGAGTCGAGGGTGATGCGGGCGATCGGGTGGCCGTCCCGCTCCAGGGCGCGCAGGGCCTCGTCCTGCGCGGCCTCGGCGTTGCCGTCGAGGCGCAGGTAGATGAAGAACCGGTCGTGGCCGTAGACCGCCGGGACGCCGACCGGCTCGCCGTCCACCGGCACGAGGCCCTTGCCCTGCTTGCCGGTCGATTCCGCGATCAGCTGCTCGGCCCAGGCGCCGAAGCTCGCGATCGCCGGGGAGGCGACGATCGTCACCTTGTCGCGGCCGGCGAGCGCCGCGGCGCCGATGGCCGTGCCCAGCAGGACGCCCGGGTTCACGGCCGGCGGCACGGCCGGGCCGCAGGAGCGGACCATGATGCGGGCGGTCTCGAGGAGCGCCTTCACGTCGAGGCCCATGGCGGCGGCCGGCACGAGGCCGAAGGCCGAGAGCACCGAGTAGCGCCCGCCGATCTGCTTCACGCCGTAGAAGATTTGTTTGAACTTATCGCTCCGCGCGGCGCGCTCCATGTCGGAGCCCGGATCGGTCACGGCCACGAAGTGGTCGCCGGCCCGGTCGCCGAGCACGTCCTTGGCGCGGGCCAGGAAGTAGTCGCGGAAGACGTTCGGCTCCAGGGTCGAGCCGGACTTGGACGCGACGATGAACAGCGTCTTGGCGAGGTCGATGCTCGCCTCCAGGGCGCGCACCTGATCCGGGTGGGTCGAGTCGAGGATCTGGAGCTTCGGGAAACCCTCGCGCTGACCGTAGGTCAGGCTCAGGACCTCCGGGCCGAGGCTCGACCCGCCCATGCCCAGCACCACGGCGTCGGTGAAGCCCTCCGCCTTCACCCAGTCGGAGAAGGCGGCGTAGTCGGCGGCCTTCTCCAGCTCCTCCTCGACGATGTGCAGCCAGCCGAGCCAGTTCGCCTCGTCGTGGCCGGACCAGACCGAGGCATCGCCCGCCCAGAGCCGGCGGATCGAGCCGCTGGCGCGCCAGGACTCGACGGCCTTCTTGGCCTCGGCCGCCAGGGTGTCGTCCATGGCGAGGCTCTGCCCGTCCAGACGGTGCCCCAGCAGCGCGACGCGCTTGCCGGCGACGGCGCCCAGCAGGTTGTCGGCGGCGTCGATGAAGAGCTGCACGCCCTCCTTCACCAGCTGCTCGGCCACCGCCTCGATGTCGATCCCGGCCCGGGCGAGGCGGTTCATCACCGCCTCGGCGCCCGGCACGTCCTCCTCGATCGTGGCCCGCACGACGCCGTGGTCGCGGAACGCGTCCATGGTGGCGGGCGGCATCGTGTTGACGGTGTTCGGCCCGATCAGCTCCTCGACGTAGAGGACGTCGGAATAGGCCTTGTTCTTCACGCCCGTGGAGGCCCAGAGCAGGCGCTGCGCCTTGGCGCCCTTCTCGGCCAGCGCGGTCCACTTGGATTCGGCGAAGATCGTCTTGTAGCGCTGGTAGGCGAGCTTGGCGTTGGCGATCGCCACCTTGCCCTTCAGCTGCTCCAGGGCGAACTTCTCGTCCGGGTCGTTGGCCTCCGCGATCTTCTCGTCGAGGAGCTTGTCGACCAGCACGTCGATGCGGCTGATGAAGAAGCTCGCCACGCTGGCGATCCGCGACACGTCGTGGCCGGCCTTGGCGCGCGCGTCGAGACCGTCGATGAAGGCGCGCGCGACCGACTCGTAGGCCTCCTGCGAGAACAGCAGGGTGACGTTGATCGAGATGCCCTCGGCGGTCAGCTGCCGGATCGCCGGGATGCCCTCCGGCGTGGCCGGCACCTTGACCATCAGGTTGTCGCGGGAGACCGCCTTGTGCAGGCGGCGCGCCTCGGCGAGCGTCGCCTCGGTGTCGAGGGCGAGGTACGGCGAGACCTCCAGGCTGACGTAGCCGTCGGCGCCGTCGCTCGCCTCGTAGACCGGGCGGAGCACGTCGGCGGCCGCCTGGATGTCGGCGATGGCGAGCCCCTCGTAGAGGTCGATGACGCGGCTGTCGCCGGTCGCCTGCACGGCCTTCAGGCTGTCGTCGTACTCGTCCGAGTGGCCGATCGCCTTCTCGAAGATCGACGGGTTGGAGGTGACGCCCCGCAGGCCGTCGCGCTCCACGAGCTGCTTCAGCTCGCCCTTCTCGATGAACCCGCGGGCCACGAAGTCGAGCCAGACCGCCTGATCCTGTTCGTCGTGCAGGGCCTTGAGCGCGTTCATGTCGGTTCCTCGTCTCGCGTACCGCGTACTCTCGCCCGAACGCGCTCTCCCGCCCGGACCGGGCGGGAGAGCAGGCCCCCGGGCTACTTCTTATGCTTGGCCACCTGCGCCTTCGCGGCGTCCAGGACCTTCTCGGGGGTAAAACCGAACTTGGTCTGGAGATCCTTGATCGGCGCCGAGGCGCCGAAGGTGTGCATGCCGATGATCGCGCCCTCGGAGCCGGCGTAGCGGTCCCAGCCGATGACGCTGCCCTGCTCGACGGCGACCCGGGCCTTGACGGCGGGGGGCAGCACCGAGTCGCGGTAGGCCTCGTCCTGGCGCTCGAACAGGTCCCAGGACGGCATCGACACGACCCGGGCCTTGACGCCCTCGGCCTTCAGGGCCTCGTAGGCGCCGACGCAGAGCTGCACCTCGGAGCCCGAGGCGAGCAGGATCACGTCGGGCGTGCCCTCGCTGTCGGCCAGCACGTAGCCGCCCTTGGCGGTGCCGGAGGCGGCCCCGTACTTCGCGCGGTCGAGGGTCGGCAGCGGCTGGCGCGAGAGGGCGAGAACCGCCGGCTGGTTCTTCAGCGTGAAGATCACGCGGTAGGCCTCGGCGACCTCGTTGGCGTCGGCCGGGCGCAGGGTCACGAGGCCCGGGATGCAGCGCAGCGACAGGAGCTGCTCCACCGGCTGGTGGGTCGGCCCGTCCTCGCCCACGCCGATCGAGTCGTGGGTGAAGATGTGGAAGACCGGCAGCTCCATGAGCGAGGCGAGCCGGATCGGCGGGCGCATGTAGTCGGCGAAGACCAGGAAGGTCGCCCCGTAGGCCCGCAGCCCGGAGAGGCCGAGCCCGTTCACGATCGAGCCCATGGCGTGCTCGCGGACGCCGAAATGCAGGTTGCGGCCGCCCGGCGAGAACGGGCCGAACGAGCCCGCGCCCTCGAAGGTCAGGTTCGACTTGTTGGACGGCGCCAGATCGGCCGAGCCGCCGAGCAGGAACGGCACGTGCTGGGCGATGGCGTTCAGCACCTTGCCGGAGGATTCGCGGGTGGCGAGGCCCTTGGCGTCCGGCTCGAAGACCGGGATGTCCTTGTCCCAGCCCTCCGGCAGGCGGCCTTCCAGGAAGGCGTTCAGGTCCTCGGCGTGGGCGGCGTCCGCCTCCTTCGCCTTGGCGAGCAGGCCCTGCCACGAATCGTAGAGGCCGGCGCCGCGCTTGCCGATGCCGTTCCGGAAGTTCTCCTGCACGCCGTCCGGCACGAGGAACTGGGCGTCCTCCGGCCAGCCGTAGGCGCGCTTGGCGCCCTTCACCTCGTCCTCGCCGAGCGCGTCGGAGTGCGCCTTGGAGGTGCCCTGCTTCTTCGGCGCGCCGTAGCCGATCACCGACTTGACGATGATGAGCGTCGGGCGGTCGTTGGTGGCCAGGAAGGTCTCGATCGAGCCCGCCAGCGCGTGCACGTCGTTGGCGTCGGCGACGCGCAGCACCTGCCAGCCGTAGGCCAGGAAGCGGGTCGCGACCTCCTCGCCGAAGGCCAGCTCCGTGTGGCCCTCGATGGTGACGGTGTTGTCGTCGTAGATCCAGCAGAGGTTGGCGAGCCGCAGGTGGCCGGCGAGCGAGGCGGCCTCCGAGGCGACGCCCTCCATCAGGTCGCCGTCCGAGCAGACGGCGTAGACGTTGTAGTCGAACAGCGGCAGGGTCGGCCGGTTCAGGTGCTGGCCGAGGAAGCGGCTGGCCATGGCCATGCCGACCGAGTTGGCGACGCCCTGGCCGAGCGGGCCCGTGGTGGTCTCGACGCCGGTGGTG
Source organism: Methylobacterium sp. A52T (assembly GCF_053346095.1). Taxonomy (NCBI): domain Bacteria; kingdom Pseudomonadati; phylum Pseudomonadota; class Alphaproteobacteria; order Hyphomicrobiales; family Methylobacteriaceae; genus Methylobacterium; species Methylobacterium sp. A52T. The sequence goes on from NZ_JBKFBI010000087.1 coordinate 11,516, forward strand.
AAGTGGTATTCCGGGTGGCCCGGGGTCCGGCTGTCGAGCTGCCGGAACTTCTTGATGTCCTCCAGCGACACCGCCGGGGCGTTGCCGCCGTCGCTCTCGGCGACGCCCGCGAGGTGCAGCAGCCCGTAGAGCAGCATCGAGGCGTGGCCGCAGGAGAGCACGAACCGGTCGCGGTTCGGCCAGTGCGGGTGCGCCGGGTCGTAGCGCAGGTAGCGGTTCCACAGCGTGTAGGCGACCGGGGCCAGCGCCATCGGCGCGCCGGCATGGCCGGAATTGGCCTTCTGCACCGCGTCGATCGCGAGCGTCCGGATCGTGTTGATGCTGAGCGTATCGATCTCAGCGAGGGCCGCCTTGGCGGGAGTGTCAGCACCGCTCATGATGTCGCGTCTTCCAGTTCGCCTCGCGCGGTCCGCTTCGCGGCTTCGCGCTGCCGTAGGACGGCGGGAGGAGCTCCGTTGGCCTTACCACCCTGCCGATCCGCCGGCCCTTCGCCGCGCGTATAGCTGAGGAGCGTGTTGACGAGGGCGACGTGGGTGAACGCCTGAGGGAAGTTACCCACAAGACGCTTGGCTTGCACGTCGTATTCCTCGCTGACGAGGCCGAGATCGGTGCAGATGCCGATCAGGCGCTCGATCAGTGCCCCGGCCTCGTCGCGCCGCCCCAGGCCGATGAGGTTGTCCACGTACCAGAAGGTGCAGGGCAGGAAAGCCCCCTCGGAGCCGGTCAGCCCGTCGGTGGTCTGCCCCTCGGTCTCGTAGCGGAGGATGAAGCCGTCCCGCATCAGCCCCTTGCCGATCGCCTCGACGGTGCCGACCACCCGGGGATCGTCCTGCGGGAGGAAGCCGGTATGGGCGATGAGCAGGAGGCTCGCGTCCAGGGCCTTCGCGCCGTAGGACTGGACGAAGCTGTTGAGCGCGGGATCGAAGCCCTTCTCGCAGACCTCGGCGTGGATCTCGTCCTTGACGGCGCGCCAGCGCTCGGCCTGCTCCTGCGTCGCGCCGTTCTCGTGCATCTCGTGCATGCGCAGCGCCCGGTCGAACGCCACCCAGGCCATGACCTTGGAGTGCGTGAAGTGGCGACGCCCGCCGCGCACCTCCCAGATCCCCTCGTCGGGCTCGCGCCACGCGGTCTCCAGGTGGTTCAGGATCGCGAGGCCGACCCGCAGGCCGTCCTTGCTCACCGGCAGGCCGCGGGCATGGGCCTGGTAGAGCGCGTCGAACAGCTCGCCGTAGACGTCGAGCTGGAACTGGCTCGCGGCGGCGTTGCCGATGCGGACGGGCCGCGAGTTCTCGTAGCCCGGCAGCCAGTCCAGCTCGATCTCGGGCAGCAGCCGCTCGCCCGCGATGCCGTAGAGGATGTGCGCCTGCTCGGGATTGCCCGCCACGGCCCGCAGCAGCCAGCCCAGCCAGTCGCGCGCCTCGTCGATGTAGCCCCCGTCCATCAGGGCGATCAGCGTCAGGGTCGAGTCGCGCAGCCAGCAGAACCGGTAATCCCAGTTCCGGATCCCGCCGAGCCCCTCCGGCAGGGAGGCCGTGGGCGCCGCCACGATGCCGCCGGTGGGCTCGTAGATCAGCGCCTTGAGGGTCAGGAGGGAGCGCTGGAGCATCCGGTCCCAGCCCGTGCCGCCGGCGCAGCGCGACGACCATTCGCGCCAGTGCTGGTCGGTGGTCTCGAGGACCTTGCGCGGCTCGATCGGGGGCGGGTCCTCCTCGTGGGAGGCGCCGTAGCTCAGGACGAACCGGTGCTTGTCGCCGGCATGGACGGTGAACTCGGACACCGTCGTCTGCGCGTCCGATCCCTTGAGATGGACGTCGGTGCGCAGCACGACCTTGTGCGGACCCGAGACGGCGCGCAGGTCGCCCAGCTCCGAGCGGGAGACCCAGGGCACGGCCGAGCCGTAATCGAAGCGGACCGCCATCTCCATCCGCATGGCGACGCGCCCGTGCACGCCCTCGACGAGCCGCACCAGATGGGACCCGTCGCCGACCGGCATGAAATCCGTGACCAGGACCTCGCCCTGCCGCGTGGTGTGGCGGGTCTCCAGCACGAGGCTGCCCGGCCGGTAGGACCAGCGGGTCTCGACGTGCTCGGCCTCGGGGAAGATCTTCCAGAAGCCGTGCGCCTCGGTTCCGAGGAGGCTGGTGAACAGGGCGGCCGCGTCGAAGCGCGGCCAGCACAACCAGTCGACGCTGCCCTGACGGCTGATCAGCGCCGCGCTCCGGCAATCCCCGACGAGCGCGTAATCCTCGATGCGTGCAGCCATCCGGCCCCGGCCCCGGTCCGCGGCCGGCAGTCCGGGCCGTCCGCTGCGACGCACCTAGGACGTCCGGTCACGAGATCCAGAGGTCGGGGTGCCCGCCGCTCGACGGGGTCAGCGCAGGCAGTCGGCCACGGCCAGGGCCACCGTGCCCTGAACCGCCCTCGCGCTGCTGCGCACGAGATCCGCCGCGTCGCCGACGGCCCGCGCGGCCGGAACCAGGGTCTCGACCACCGAGGCCGCGAAGGGCATGGCCTGCGACGGGAGCAGGGCGTCCTCGGCCTCATCGGCCGCCCCGCGGGCGGGCGCCATGGGATCGGTATTGCTGCGCGGCGTCTCGGGGCAGCGCCGGCCGGGGCAGGCGCGCCGGCCCGCGGCCGCGACGTGGGCGTTCGCCCGTGCGGCCACGGCCGGACGTGCGGGCAGGGAGCCCGTCCGCGCGATCACGGCGTCGAGCGGGTACTGCTCGGCGAACGCGATGACGGCGGGCGGCCGGCCCGGCGCCGCGACGGCGGCCATCGGCGCGAAATCCGTGGGTCCGGGAGCGGCGGACACGCCCGCTTCGACCCGGGCGCCGGGCTGCCCCGGCTTCGAGGTCGGGCAGTAGAGAGAGGCCACGCCCAGGATTGCCACGACGGCCAGCGTCGGCAGGAAGGGCATGGACACGCGGCCGTGGGCGGCGGCCGTCAGGGCGGGCTGATCTGGCCTGCGCATCCGAATCACCGATCTCCTTGACCGCCGCGAGGCCTGTACAGTGCGGCCAGCATTGCGGCGGAAGCTGGACCGTTTCTTTGCGCGGCGGTTACTGGTGCCGCAAGGTGGGATTCCGCGGAAACGGGCGCCGCGGGCCCAGCACGGGCACGGGCCTTGCTTAGCTCGGGCCGGCCCGCCCCGGGCCGGCCTCCAGAAGAAGACCCGCCCCGTACCGGGCCACGATGACTGAAACCAATCTCACCGTCGCCGTGATCGACCCGAGCCGCGCCCGCGCGGCCATCCTGGAAGAGGGCCTGCGCGCCGCCGGGATCGGGCGCGTGGTCGTGATTCCCGACACCGCCGACCTCATGGAGTGCGTCGCCGCGCTCAAGCCCGACGTGGTGGTGATCCATCTGGAGAGCCCGAGCCGGGACATCCTGGAGCAGATGTCGGGTGTCTCCCGGCAGGTCGAGCGGCCCGTGGCGATGTTCGTCGACCGCTCGGACTCGACCATGATGCAGGCCGCCGTCGATGCCGGGATCTCCGCCTACGTGGTGGACGGCCTGAGGGCGGAACGGATCAAGTCGATCCTCGACATCGCGATCCTGCGCTTCAACGCCTTCGCGCGCCTCCAGCGCGAGCTCACGGAGGCGCGGGGCGAGCTCGCCGACCGCAAGCTGATCGAGCGGGCGAAGGGCATCCTGATGACCATGAAGGGGCTCTCCGAGGACGAGGCGTACAAGCAGCTGCGCCGCAAGGCCATGAACGAGAAGCGCAAGATCGCCGACATCGCCCGGGCGATCGTCACCACCGCGGACCTGCTCGGATGAGGCTCCAGCTCGGCTACGTCCCGCTCTGCGACGCGGCGCCCCTGATCGCGGCCCACGAACTCGGCTTCGCCCGGGCCGAGGGGCTCGACCTCGACCTCACCGCCGAACCCTCGTGGGCGACGCTGCGCGACCGGCTGGCGCTGGGCCATCTCGACGGCGCGCACATGCTGGCGCCGCTGGCGCTGGCGAGCCGGCTCGCCCTGTCGGGGCCGCCCTCCGACCTAATCGTGCCGCTCCAGCTCAGCACCGACGGCAACGCCGTCACGCTGTCCAACACCCTCTGGGCCGCGATGGACCCGGCCAGCGAGGCCCTGGCGGATGTCGCCCGCGCCTTCGCGGGCGTGGCGGAGGCCCGGCACCGCGCCGGCACCCCGCTGACCCTCGGCACGGTCCACCCCTTCTCGTGCCACAGCTACCAAGTGCGGCTGTTCGCCGAGGCCGGCGGCCTCGACGCGGCGGCGTTCCGCACCGTCGTGGTCCCGCCGCAGCACTGCGTCGAGGCGCTGGCGCGCGGCCTGGTCGACGGGTTCTGCGCGGGCGCGCCCTGGAACGACGTGGCGGTCGCGGCCGGCCACGGGCGCGTGGCGGTCCACGGCAGCGCCCTCGCGCCGAACGCGACCGAGAAGGTGCTGGCCGTCTCCGCGCGGCTCGACGGCGCGATCCTGCCGCTGGTGCGGGCGGTCGCCCGGGCCGGACGCTGGTGCGCGGATCCGGAGAACCGGACCGAACTGATCCACCGCCTCGCCCGCCGGACCTACCTCGACCTCGATCCCGCGCTGGTCGGCCGGGCCTTCGGCGATCCGGACCCGTCCGCCGGGCCCGGCACGCGCATCCGCTTCGGCGCGGCGGTCGAGGAGCCGCGCGCCGCGCAGGCCCGGTGGCTGCTGGAGCAGATGCGGGCGTCGCAGCAGGTGCCCGCGCAGCTCGACATCGCGGCGGCGATCGCGACCGTCTACAGGGCGGATCTGTACCGGGCGGCGACCGCGGATCTCTGACGACGGCGACACTTCGCGCGGTTCGTCATCGACCCGCGGAATCGCGGCGAACAGCGGCGGAACGCCGGGCACGCTCGCCCGTTGTGCTTGAGCCATGCCCGGATGCCGCAAACTCGAAACTGGATCGTTGATCTCGCATCCGCGCGGGCGGGTCGAGCTTCGACGCTACGTCACGCGGGGCGGCCGCGTGCCCCGCGCCTGCAACGACAACCGTCGGGCGGGATCGCACCACGCCTGGTACTGGGTCCTCGCCGCGGGCGCGATGCCGACGCTGGGGCTCCTGGCGATGCTGTCGACGCTCCTGTAACGAACCGCGACGAGTATGCGGGCGCGTTCCAGGCGCCGGTATTGCGCGCCTGCGAATCTATTGCTCGAAAATCGGTGTGATCGCGGCGATATCGTCGCGAGAACTGACGTAATACATTCCTCATAATCCGAAGTTCCGCGTTACCGGTCAGCCCACCCAGGCCGACGCGACGATCGACTGCGCGCGGTAGCCCCCGTCGACGCGCCTCCGGAAACGTCCCGACCGTCCTGCCGCTGCCGGAAAGCCCGGTCCGCCCGTGATCGCTTTTGCGACGGGTCGCACAGTTTTTGTGCAGTGCCGAAGCCGCCGCCTCGACGGCCAAAACGTCCCGGCCGCCCCACCGATCCTGCGGGTCCACGCGGCGCTCGCGGGCCGCGCGGCGTCTGGCACGGAACCTGCAAATCTCCCCCCGTCCGTCAACGGCGACGGACAGCGCCGTCAGCGAGGCCGCTGATCCGGTTCTCCCTGGGGCTGAAGCCTGCCGGGAGACGACCGGCAGCGGCTTTTTCGTGGGCGGTCCGCCAACGACCCTGCACTCGAGGTTCCAGACGCGATCGAGCGATGGCGACATCCCCCATGGACACACGCGGACACGACGCGGGCGCCGGGAACGGCCCGCCGCGCGAGAGGCTGGTCGTCGTCGGCAACGGCATGGCCTCGCTGCGCTTCCTGGAGCGGCTGACCGAGGCCGCGCCCGGCCGCTACGACATCACCTGCATCGGGGCCGAGCCCACGGCCGCCTACAACCGGGTCCTGCTCTCCTCGCTGCTCGGCGGCGAGGTCGACGAGGCGGCCTGCGCCTTCCGGGGCCTCGACTGGTACGGGGATCACGGCATCCGCCTGATCACCGGCGCGCCGGCGACCCGGATCGACCGGGAGAACGGGCTCGTCATCGTGGGCGAGACCCACGTCCTGCCCTTCGACAGGCTGGTCCTCGCGGTCGGCTCCCTGCCGATCCGCCTGCCGAAGCCCGGCATGGACCTTCCGGGCGTCATCACCTTCCGCGACCTCGCCGACGTGGCGGCGATCCGCCGTGCAGCCGTGCAGCACGCGAAGGCGATCGTCATCGGCGGCGGCCTCCTGGGCCTCGAGGCGGCGGTCGGGCTCGCGCGCCTCGGCGTCGAGACCACGCTGCTCCACGTCATGGACCGGCTGATGGAGCGCCAGCTCGATCACCACGCCGCCGGGCTGGTGAAGCGCGCCATGGAGGCGCGGGGCGTGCGCGTCATCCTCAAGGCCGACACCGCCCGGATCGAGGGCGCGTCCCGGGTCGAGCGCCTCGTTCTGACGGACGGCACCGCGCTCCCGGCCGACCTCGTGGTGATGTCGGTGGGCGTGCGCCCCTCGGTGGCGCTGGCGCAGGAAGCCGGGCTGGCGATCGGCCGGGGCATCACGGTCGACGACCGGATGACCACCTCGGACCCGCGGATCTTCGCGCTCGGCGAGTGCGCCGAGCACCGCGGCCAGATCTACGGTTTGGTCGAGCCCGCCTACGAGCACGCCGACACGCTCGCCCGCCACCTCTCGGGCGAGCCCGCCGAGTACCGGGGCACGGCCCTGTCCACGAGCCTGAAGGTTTCGGGCCTGCCGGTCTTCTCGGCCGGGATCGTGGACACGCCCGACGACGCGGAGGCGATCGTGCTCTCCGATCCCGGCGCCGGCCTCTACCGCAAGCTGCTGGTGCGCGGCGGCCGACTGATCGGCGCGGTGTTCGTCGGCGACATCGCCGAGCAGGGCGCCTGCAAGGGGCTGATCCGCTCCGGCGACCCGATCGAGAACGTGGACGACTTGATGTTCGGGCGCCCCGCGCCCGAGCCCCTGGCAGCTTGAGGAGGCGCGGATGTCCGAGACCACCACCCAGACCGCCGCGGGCGCGTTCGAGGCCGAGCAGAAGCGCTACCTCGAGGGCTTCGCCTCCGGCATCGCCGCCGTCCGCCTGACCGGCGGCCTCGCCGCGGGCGGGGCGGGGGCGGCCGCGCCGCCAGCCGAGCCGACGGGCCCGGACGCGATCCACATCAAGGCGCAGGACCGGACCGTCAAGGACGGCGGCAAGCTCTGCGACCAGGAGAAGTGGAAGCGCGCCGAGAACCCGTTCGACGGCCACAACCGCCTCATCCGGGAGGCCGCCGCCGGCAAGCAGCCGAAGCCCGAGGACAATTTCCGCTGGCGCTATCACGGGATGTTCTGGGTCGCGCCGAACCAGGTCTCGTACATGTGCCGGCTGCGGATCCCGAACGGGATCCTGCACCACTGGCAGTTCGCCGGCATCGCCGACCTCGCCGACCAGCACGGCGGCGGCTACGTCCACGTGACCACCCGGGCGAACCTGCAGGTGCGGGAGATCGATCCCGAGCACGCCCAGCCCTTCCTCGACGGGCTCACCGATATCGGCCTCACGGCCCGGGGGGCGGGCGCCGACAACATCCGCAACGTCACCGGCTCCTCGACCGCCGGCATCGACGCCCAGGAGCTTCTGGACACGCGCCCGCTCGCCAAGTCCTGGCACAACTGGATCCTGAACGACCGCTCGCTCTACGGCCTGCCGCGCAAGTTCAACGTCGCCTTCGACGGCAGCGGCGTGATGCCGACGCTCGAGGAGACCAACGACATCGGCTTCCAGGCCGTGGAGGTGCTGGACGGCGCCGCCGTGCCGCCCGGCATCTACATGCGCCTCGTGCTCGGCGGCATCTCGGGCCACCGGGACCTCGCCCGCGACACCGGCATCGTGCTGAAGCCCGAGGACTGCAACGCCGTCGCCGACGCGATCATCCGGGTGTTCATCGAGAACGGCGACCGGACCAACCGCAACAAGAGCCGGATGAAGTACGTCCTCGACGCCTGGGGCTTCGACAAGTACCTCGCAGCCGTCGAGGACAAGCTCGGCCGCAAGCTCGACCGGGTCGCGCCGGAGCACGTCGCGCCGCGGAAGGCCACCGACCGGTTCGCCCATGTCGGCGTCCACGCCCAGAAGCAGCCCGGCCTCAACTGGATCGGCGTGGTCCTGCCGGTCGGCAAGATGACCAGCGATCAGGTCCGGGCGCTGGCCAAGATCGCCGCCGAGTGCGGCGACGGCCAGATCCGCCTGACCGTCTGGCAGAACTTCATTTTTTCCGGTGTTCCGGACGCGAAAGTCGCCGAGGTTGAGCAGCGGGTGCTCGATCTCGGCCTCACCACCAAGGCGGCGGGCATCCGCTCCGGCCTCGTGGCCTGCACGGGCGCCCGAGGCTGCAAGTTCGCGGCCTCCGACACCAAGGGCCACGCGCTGATCATCGCCGACCACGTCGAGACGGCCCTGCCGAACCTCGACGTGCCGGTGAACGTCCACCTCACCGGCTGCCATCACAGCTGCGCCCAGCACTACATCGGCGATATCGGGCTGATCGGCGCCAAGGTCGTCGTCTCGGAGGAGGGCGACACCGTCGAGGGCTACGACGTCGTGGTCGGCGGCGGTTTCGCCGAGAACCCGAAGATCGGCACCGAGATCTGGAAGGCCGTGAAGGCCGAGGATGCGCCCGCCCGCGTCGAGGCGCTGCTGCGCGCCTACCTCGCCCTCCGCCAGGGCCCCGAGGAGAGCTTCCAGGCCTTCACCAGCCGCACCGGCGCGGAGGCGCTCCGCGACGCCGCCGAGGACCAGCCCGCCCTGAAGGCCGCCGCATGACCCAGCACGTCTCGCCCCCCCTCATCCTGATCCCCGAGACCGCGCCCTTCAACGAGGACCAGCGCGCCTGGCTCTCGGGCTACTTCGCGGCCCTGCTCGGCCCCGCCGTCGAGGGCGCGACGGCGCTCGCGCCCGGCGAGGGCCCCGCCACGGGGCCGAAACTCGCCGACAACGACGATGCCCCCTGGCACGACCCGTCCGTGCCGATCGCCGACCGGATGGCGATGGCCAAGGACCGGCCCGAACCGCAGAAGCTGATGGCCGCCATGGCCCAGCAGGATTGCGGCCAGTGCGGCTACAACTGCGCCGACTACGCCAACGCCATCTTCCTCAAGAACGAGGCGCGCCTGAACCTTTGCCAGCCCGGCGGCAAAGAGACCCTGCGCATGCTCAAGAAGCTGGACGAGGAGTTCGGCGCCGCAGGCGGCGCCTCCGCGGCGCCGAAGGCGGAGGACGACACCCCGAAGGCGGCGGCCGATCTCGGCCCGCTCGGCTACTGCCGCGAGAACCCGGTCGAGGCGCTGTTCCTGTCCCGTCGACGCCTCAACGATCCGGGCGGCGAGAAGGAGACGTGGCACATCGAGATCGGGCTCGACGGCACGCCGATCCAGTACGAGGTCGGCGACTCGCTGGGCCTGTTCCCCGCCAACGCCCCGGCCCTGGTGGATGCCGTGATCGCGGAACTCGGCGCCCGGCCCGAGCGGGTGATCGGCGAAAGAACCCTGCGCGAGCACCTGCTGATCAACTACGCGCTCGGCGCGGCGCCCGACAACCTCTACCAGCTGCTGTCGCTGCTCACCTCCGGGGCGGCGCGCAAGAAGGCGCAGGCGCTCGCCTCCGGCGAGGATCCGGACGGCGACGCCGCCTATCTCGACGTGCTCGGCGCGCTCCACAAGTTCCCGGGCGCGCGGCCCGACGCCGAGGTCTTCCTGGAGGCCTTGGACGAGCTGCAGCCGCGGCTCTACTCGATCTCGTCCTCGCCCAAGATGGATGTCGGCCGCGTGTCGCTGACCGTGGACGCGGTGCGCTACAACCACCGCTCCCGGCTGCGGCTGGGCGTGGCCTCGACGCACCTCGGCGAGCGCCTGCCCGAGCAGACCAAGGTGAAGGTCTACCTCCAGAAGGCGCACGGCTTCGGCCTGCCGGCCGACCTGTCGAAGGACGTGATCATGTGCGGTCCCGGCACCGGCATCGCGCCGTTCCGGGCCTTCCTGCGCGAGCGCGCCGCCACGCGGGCGCCGGGCCGCAACTGGCTGTTCTACGGCCACCAGCGGCAGGCCTCGGACTTCTTCTACAAGGACGAGCTGAACAGCCTGAAGGACGACAAGGTGCTCACCCGCCTGTCCCTGGCCTGGTCGCGGGACGGGACGGAGAAGACCTACGTTCAGGACCGGATGCGCGAGAACGGCGCCGAGCTGTGGAAGTGGCTCGAGGGCGGCGCGCATTTCTACGTCTGCGGCGACGCCAAGCGCATGGCCAAGGACGTCGAGCGGGCGATCATCGACGTGGCGGCGCAGTTCGGCGGCAAGAGCCCCGAGGACGCGGTGGCCTATCTCGCGGCGCTCAAGAAGGCCGGGCGGTACCAGGCCGACGTGTACTGAGCGCCGAGCCCCCGCCCCACGAGGGAACGGGGAAACGGCGGCGCGAAGCTTGCTCCCATCCGGGACGACCCTTCGAGGACTCGAGCCATGACCCAGCCAGTGGCGGCGCCGACGGTGCGGACCACCTGCCCCTATTGCGGGGTCGGGTGCGGCGTGCTCGCGACCCCGGACGGGCAGGGCGGCGCCACCATCGCGGGCGATTCCGAGCACCCGGCCAATTTCGGCCGCCTGTGCTCGAAGGGCTCGGCGCTGGGCGAGACCCTGTCGCTCGAGAACCGCCTGCTCCACCCGCAGGTCGACGGCGTCCAGGTCTCGTGGGACGCCGCCCTCGACACGGTGACGGAGAAGCTCCGCGCGGTCGCCGCGGAGCACGGGCCGGACGCGATCGCCTTCTACCTGTCGGGCCAGCTCCTGACCGAGGATTACTACGTCGCCAACAAGCTCGCGAAGGGCTTCATCGGCACGCCGCACGTGGACACCAACTCGCGGCTGTGCATGTCGAGCGCGGTCGCGGCCCACCGCCGGGCCTTCGGCTCCGACACGGTGCCGGGCTGCTACGAGGATCTCGACGAGGCCGACCTGATCGTGCTGGTCGGCTCCAACACCGCGTGGTGCCACCCGGTCCTGTTCCGCCGCATGGCCGACGCCAAGGAGCGCCGCGGCACCAAGTTCGTGGTGATCGACCCGCGCCGGACCCAGACCGCGCAGGAATGCGACCTGTTCCTCGGCATCCGGCCGGGCACCGACACCGCCCTGTTCTCGGGCCTGCTGGTCTACCTGTCGGACAACGGTTTCCGCGACCGCGCCTTCATCGATTCCCACACGGCCGGCCTCGACGGCGCCCTCGACCGCGCCCGCCAGATCGCGCCGGACCTCGCGGCTGTCGCCGCCGTCACCGGCGTGACCGAGGCCGACATCGCGGCCTTCTACGCCCTGTTCGCCGGCACCCGCCGGGTGGTCACGGCCTTCTCGCAGGGGGTGAACCAGTCGGCGCAGGGGACAGACAAGGGCAACAGCATCATCAACTGCCACCTCGTCACCGGCCGCATCGGCGAGACCGGGATGGGGCCGTTCTCGCTGACCGGCCAGCCGAACGCCATGGGCGGGCGCGAGGTCGGGGGGCTCGCCAACATGCTGGCCGCCCACATGCACTTCACGCCCGAGGAGGTGGACCGGGTGCGCCGCTACTGGGGCGCCCCGCGGATCATCACCGGCGAGGGCATGAAGGCGGTGGCCCTGTTCGAGACGATCGGCCGGGGCAAGATCAAGGCGCTCTGGGTGATGGGCACCAACCCGCTGGTGTCGATGCCGCGGGCCGACGCGATCCGGGACTCGCTCGCCGGCCTCGACCTCTACGTGGTGTCCGAGGCGGTGGCGGATTCCGACACGGCCCGGGGGCGGGCCAAGACCACCGTGCTTCTCCCCGCCCAGGCCTGGGGCGAGAAGGACGGCACGGTCACCAATTCCGAGCGCCGGATCTCGCGCCAGCGCCGGTTCCTCGCGAGCCCCGGCGAGGCCCGGCCGGACTGGGCGGCGCTGGCCGATGTCGGCCGTCGCCTCGGCCACGGCCGGGCCTTCGCGTTCGACTCGGCCGCCGCGATCTTCCGCGAGCATGCCGGGCTCTCGGCCTACGAGAACAACGGCACCCGCGACTTCGACCTGGGCGCGCTCGCGGACATCGGCGACGCCGCCTACGAGGCGGCCCTGCCGGTGCAGTGGCCGATCCCGAAGCGCTCCGGCTTCCGGGGCGCCCCGCAGGGCAAGGCGAGGCTGTTCGGCGACGGCCGGTTCTACACCTTCGACCGGCGCGCCCGCTTCGTCGCGGTGCAGCCGCCGGCCCTCGCGCTCGCGGCCTCGGCGGCGTTCCCGCTCATGCTCAACACCGGCCGGGTCCGCGACCACTGGCACACGATGACCCGCACCGGGAAGAGCCAGCGGCTCTCCGCGCACCGGGCCGTGCCGTTCGTGGAGGTCCATCCGGACGACGCGGCGGCCCACGGCCTCGCGGAGGGCGACATCGCCCGGCTCACGACCGCGCACGGCGCGGCCGAGCTGGAGGTGACGGTCACCGACACGGTGGTGCCGGGCAGCCTGTTCATGCCGATGCACTGGGGCAGCGCCTTCGCGTCGCGGGCCCGGGTCGGCGCGCTGGTGCGGGGCATGACCGACCCGGTCTCGGGTCAGCCCGAGCTCAAGGCGACCCCCGCGGCGGTCGAGCCCGTCGGTTACCGCGCCCGCGGCTTCCTGCTGACGCGCCGGCAGGTGGCGCTGCCCGAGGGCTGGTGGTGGGCGCGCGCCGCGATCACCGGCGGCTGGGGCGCGCAGTTCGCCACCGCCGACAGCTCCCGGGCCGTGGCGCTGATGGTGCGCGGGCTGATCCAGAGCGAGGCGCTGCCGGGCGGCGAGCTGGCGGAATACGCCGACCACGCCCGCGACCGCTACCGCTGCGCGGTCTACGACGGCGACCGCCTCGTCGCCTGCCTCGCCTACGCCCCCGCCGCCGAGCGGCCGGACTGGGAGGCCGCCAAGGTCCTGTTCGCCGCCGAGGCGCCCGACGCCGCCGAGCGGCGGGGGCCGCTCTCCGGCCCCCCGGCGACCGCCCCCGCCGGGGCCGGCGGCCTCGACGCGGCGGCGTTCCGCACCGTCGTGGTCCCGCCGCAGCACTGCGCCGAGGCGCTGGCGCGCGGCCTGGTCGACGGGTTCTGCGCGGGCGCGCCCTGGAACGACGTGGCGGCCGCGGCCGGCCACGGGCGCGTGGCGGTCCACGGCAGCGCCCTCGCGCCGAACGCGACC
>NZ_JBKFBI010000088.1:0-24173 GCF_053346095.1 Methylobacterium sp. A52T
CCCTGCTCGCCGCCGGCCCCGCCCCGGGGGAGGCGGGGCCGGCCCGGCGCCTGCCAGCAGGCGGCGAGCGCCGGGTAGAGCTCGGCCAGGGTGTCGGCGGGCTTGGTCGCCATCCGGGCGACCGGGACCGGGACCGTGGCGCGCAGGGTCTGGGGCAGGCTCAGCGGGTAGCCGCCCCCCGGCTCTTCGGCGTAGCTGTAGAACGGCGCGCCGTCATAGGCCGCGGCGGCCGCCGGGATCAAGCTCAGCAGGAGGATCGAGGCGGCGCGCCGGCCCGGCATCCGGCCGCTACTTGGCCTTCTCGGCGAGCGTCATGCTGACGATCTTGTCGGGATCCTGGACGGCCCCGCCCGGCGCGCCCGGGGCGGCCTTCTTGATCTTGTCGAGGACGTCGAGACCGTCCGTGACGTTGCCGACGATCGTGTACTGGCCGTTCAGGAACGGTGCGTCGCCGAGGCAGATGAAGAACTGCGAGTTCGCCGAGTTCGGATCCTGCGAGCGGGCCATGCCCACTGTGCCGCGGCGGAACTGGGCCGACTGCGTGAACTCGGCCGGGATGTTCGGCAGGCTGGAACCGCCGGTGCCGTTGCCCTTCGGGTCGCCGGTCTGGGCCATGAAACCGTCGATGACGCGGTGGAACTTGAGGCCGTTGTAGAAGCCCTGCGAGACCAGCGTCTTGATCTGCTTGACGTGCTTGGGCGCGATGTCGGGCCGCAGCTCGATGGTGATCCGCCCGTCCTTGGTCTGGAGATAGACCGTGTTGGCGTCGGCGGCCCGGGCCGCCTGGGCAGTGCCGAGCGTCAGGGCGAGCGCGAGGAGGGCGTGGCGTCGGTTCATCGAAGTCCTTCCAGGGTCGGGCCGGTCTCAGGAATGGGCGGCGAAGCGCTGCCGGAGGCGCGCGGCGACGGGAGCGGGCACGAAGGGCGAGACGTCGCCCCCCATGCCGGCGATCTGGCGCACGAGCGTCGCGGTGATCGGGCGGGCCTGCGTCGAGGCGGGCAGGAACACGGTCTGCACCTCGGGCGCCATGGCGCCGTTCATGCCGGCGAGCTGCATCTCGTAGTCGAGATCCGTGCCGTCGCGCAGGCCGCGGATGAAGATCGCGGCGCCGCAGCGCCGGGCGGCCGAGACGGCGAGATCGTTGAAGGTGACGATCTCCAGCGCCGCGCCCTCGGCCTCGGCCACCGGCCCGCAGGTCTCGGTCAGCAGCGCCGCCCGCTCCTCGGCGGAGAACAGCGGCGCCTTGCCGGGATGGACGCCGATGGCGATCACGAGGCGGTCCACCAGCCGGCAGGCTTGGCGGACCACGTCGAGATGGCCGTTCGTGACCGGATCGAACGAGCCGGCGTAGAGGGCAGTGCGGGTCATCGCGACCCGACCTAGAGCATTTTCGCGCCGGACGGAACCGGGCGGCGCCTCAGGCCTCCTCGCCGCCCTCGGGGCCGGCCTCGGCGCCCTCGTCCTCGCCCTCGATGTGCTCCACAGAGACGACCTTCTCGTCCTTGGCGGTGTTGAACACCGTCACGCCCTGCGAGGCGCGGCCGACGATGCGAATGTCGTCCACTGGCACGCGGATCAGCTGGCCGCCGTCGGTGACCAGCATGATCTGGTCCGAGGCCTCGACCGGGAAGGACGCCACGAGGCTGCCGTTGCGGGCGTTGACCCGCATCGCCGTGATGCCCTTACCCCCGCGTCCCGAGGTCCGGTACTCGAACGACGAGGAGCGCTTGCCAAAACCCCGCTCCGACAGGGTCAGCACGTACTGCTCGGCCGCCCCCATCTCGTTGTAGCGGTCGAGCGAGATCGCCGCCGCCTCGGCGCCGTCCTCGGGCTCGGCGTCGCCGTTCTCCTCGGCCTCGCCGGTCACGGCGCGGCGCATCTTCAGGTAGCCGGCCCGCTCCTCGGCGCTGGCGTCGAAGGCGTTCAGGATGGTCATCGAGATGACCCGGTCGTCCTTGGCGAGCAGTATGCCGCGCACGCCGGTCGAGTCGCGGCCCTTGAACACGCGCACGTCCTCGACGGGGAAGCGGATGCACTGGCCGAGCGCCGTGGTCAGCAGCACGTTCTGGTCCGGACGGCAGATCTCGACGTGGACGATGTGGTCGCCCGGGTCGAGCTTCATGGCGATCTTGCCGTTGCGGTTCACCGTGGTGAAGTCCGACAGCTTGTTGCGCCGGACGTTGCCGCGCGCGGTCGCGAACATGACGTCGAGCGTCTCCCACGACGCCTCGTCCTCGGGCAGCGGCATGATCGTGGTGATGCGCTCGGACGTGTCCTGGAGCTGCAAGATGTTCACGAGCGCCTTGCCGCGGGCGTTCGGGGCGGCCATCGGCAGGCGCCAGACCTTCTCCTTGTAGGCCTGGCCCTGGCTGGAGAAGAACAGCACCGGTGTGTGGGTGTTGGCCACGAACAGGCGGGTGACGAAATCCTCGTCGCGGGTCGCCATGCCGGAGCGGCCCTTGCCGCCGCGGCGCTGGGCCCGGTAGGTCGAGAGCGGCACGCGCTTCACGTAGCCGGCGTGCGACACGGTCACCACCATGTCCTCGCGGGCGATCAGGTCCTCGTCCTCGACGCTGCCGTCGAAGTCGACGATCTCGGTCCGGCGCGGGGTGGCGAACTGCTCGCGCACCTCGGCCAGTTCGCCCTTGACGATCCCCTGGATGCGGGCGCGCGAGCGCAGGATGTCGAGATAGTCGGCGATCTCGTCGGCCAGCGTCTTCAGCTCGTCGCCGACCTCGTCGCGGCCCAGAGCGGTCAGGCGCTGCAGGCGCAGGTCGAGGATGGCGCGGGCCTGGGTCTCGGACAGGCGGTAGGTCCCGTCCTCGGCGACCCGGTGGCGCGGGTCGTCCACGAGCGCGATCAGCGGCGCGATGTCGTGGGCCGGCCAGTCCCGGCCCATCAGGGCCTCGCGGGCCGAGTTCGGGTCCGGCGAGGTGCGGATCAGGCGGATCACCTCGTCGATGTTGGCGACCGCGATGGCGAGGCCGCACAAGACGTGCGCCCGCTCGCGGGCCTTGCCGAGGAGGAACTTGGTCCGGCGGGAGACGACCTCCTCGCGGAAGTCGACGAAGGCCTGGAGCAGGTCCTTCAGGTTCATCAGCTCGGGGCGGCCGCCGTTCAGCGCCACCATGTTGCAACCGAAGGAGGATTGCAGGGGCGTGAACCGGTAGAGCTGGTTCAGCACCACGTCGGCCATGGCGTCGCGCTTGATCTCGACGACGATGCGCATGCCCGACCGGTCGGATTCGTCGCGCAGGTCGGAGATGCCCTCGACGCGCTTCTCCTTCACCAGCTCGGCGATCTTCTCGACGAGCGTCGCCTTGTTCACCTGGTAGGGGATCTCGGTGAAGATCAGCGCCTCGCGCTCCTTGCGCAGCTCCTCGACATGCGACTTGGCGCGCATGATCACCGAGCCGCGGCCCGTCGCGTAGGCCTGCCGGGTGCCGGCGCGGCCGAGGATCATGCCGCCGGTCGGGAAGTCCGGGCCGGGCACGATCTCGGTGAGCTGCTCGATGGTCAGGCCCGGATCGTCGATCAGCGCCACGCAGGCGTCGATCAGCTCGCCGAGATTGTGCGGCGGGATGTTGGTCGCCATGCCGACCGCGATGCCGCCGGCGCCGTTGACCAGCAGGTTCGGGAAGCGGGCCGGCAGGACGGTCGGCTCCTCGCGCGACTCGTCGTAGTTCGGGCCGAAATCGACGGTGTTCTTGTCGATGTCGGTGAGCAGCGCGGTCGCGGGCTTGGCCAGCCGCGATTCGGTGTAGCGCATGGCGGCCGGCGGATCGCCGTCCACCGAGCCGAAATTGCCCTGCCCGTCGATGAGCATGAGGCGCATGGAGAAGTCCTGCGCCATCCGCACGAGGGCGTCGTAGATCGATTGGTCGCCGTGCGGGTGGTAGAGACCGATCACGTCGCCGACGATGCGGGCCGACTTGACGTATTTCCGCTCGGGCAGGTGCCCGGACTCGAAGGCGGAGTAGAGGATGCGCCGGTGCACCGGCTTGAGACCGTCGCGGGCGTCGGGAAGCGCCCGGCTCACGATCACGCTCATCGCGTAATCGAGGTAGGAGCGGCGCATCTCGTCGGTGATGGAGACGGGGCGGATGTCGCTGGCGGGCGGGGCTGCGCCAGTCGGATCGTTCTCGGCCAAGTCGATTTCCGTTCTGAAGCCCGGAGGGGCGGTGCTCGCGGCGGCCAAGCGGCGCGCGATGCGCCGGAACGGCCTTGCGGAAGAGCAGTGATATCAGACGGTTAAATAAGGTTTTCCGAGGCCCGCCGCAAGGTCGCAGCGCGGCCGCCTGCAGGCTCGGCCGCGGGGTCCCCGGCACGGTCCCCGGCACAGTTCCCGGCGGGGCCGCGCCCCGGCCGGACCGGGCCGGGGCGCGGGGGCTTGGCTCAGTAGAACGTGACGTGCCGGTGGCCGTACGGGCGGCCGTGCCAGACGTGGTGGCGGTGCCAGTGGCGGCGGAAATGGTGGTGCCGGTGCCAGTGGTGGCGGCGATGCCAGTGGTGGCGGCGATGGTGCCAGTGGCGCCGCCAGTGGTGACGCCGGTGCCAGTGGCGGCGGTAGCGCCAGTGCGCCTGCTGCACCGCGGGGGCGGGCGCGGCGGCCTCGGCGCTCGCGGGGACCGGCAGGGGCGCCGCGCGCGCGGGCGCACTCGCCAGCCCGCCGAGCAGCGCGGCGAGGAGGACCAGGATCGGCCAGGGTCGCATCGTTTCTCTCCCGTGTGAGCGCCCGTCCGAGTCCAGCGGATCCGGGCCGGCACGAGGCTCGCGCCGTCGCCTGAAACGGCCAAGGTCGGCAAACGGTTCGATCCGTTCTGACTGCGCAGATGCGCCGCCGTCGCGCACCGCCCTTGCGCGGGGCCGGAAAGCGCCCAGTTTCCGCACCAGGCGCTTCCGGGCCGTCCCCCGCCCGGCTTCCCGATGAGCCGCGTAAGACTGCCATGGCGTTCGCGTTCCCCGACACATTCCGCGCCCTCCTGCCGCGCCGCTTCCGGGACCGACGCCCGCGGGTCGCGGTGGTCCGGCTGTCGGGCACGATCGGGGCGGTCTCGCCGCTCCGGCCGGGGCTCTCGATCGGGGGCGTCGCGGGCAGCCTGGAGCGCGCCTTCGGGATGCCGGGGGTGAAGGCGGTGGCGCTGGTGATCAACTCGCCCGGCGGTTCGCCGGCGCAGTCGCACCTGATCCACCGCCGCATCCGGGCGCTGGCCGACGAGAAGGGCGTGCCGGTGATCGCCTTCGTGGAGGATGTCGCGGCCTCCGGCGGCTACATGATCGCCTGCGCGGCCGACGAGATCGTCGCCGACCCGACCTCGATCGTCGGCTCGATCGGCGTGGTCTCGGCCGGCTTCGGCTTCCACGGCCTCCTGGAGAAGCTCGGCGTCGAGCGCCGGGTGCACACGCAGGGCGAGGCGAAGTCGATGCTCGACCCGTTCCGCCCGGAGGATCCCGCCGACGTGGAGCGCCTGAAGCGCATCCAGGCCGACGTGCAGGACCTGTTCACCGGCCTCGTCACGGCCCGGCGCCCGGGCCTGTCGACGTCCGAGAACCTGTTCACCGGCGCGGTCTGGACCGGGCGGCAGGCGCTGCCCCTCGGCCTCGTCGACGCACTGGGCGACGTGCGCACCGCGATGCGCGCGCGCTTCGGCGAGAAGGTCGACCTGCGCCTCGTCGCCGAGGCACGCGGCGGCCTGCTCTCCCGCATCCTGCGCCGGGGCGGCGCGCCGGGCGGCATCGACCTGGCCGAGGGGGCGATGGCCGCGCTCGCGGAGCGCGCGGCCTTCGCCCGCTACGGGCTCTGAGGGCTCAGGCCGCGACCTGACCGAGGAAGCGCTCGATCTCGCCCTCGAGATCGGCCGCGACCGCGTCGACGGTCTGGGCCGCCTCGGTGACGGTGGCGGCCATGCGGGCCGAGCGCCGCGCGGCGCCGGCGACCGTGGTCAGGCCGCCCGCGATGGCCTCGGTGGCGCCGGCCGTGTCGGCGACGTTGCGGGAGATCTCGGCGGTGGCCGCGCCCTGGGCCGAGACCGCCGACGCGATCCCGCCCGTGGTGGCGCTGACCGCCCGCATCCGCTCGCCCATCCGGCCGATGGCCGCCACGGCCGCCGTCGTCGAGGCCTGCACGCCGGCGATCTGGCTGCCGATCTCCTCGGTCGCCCGCGCGGTCTGCGACGCCAGCGCCTTCACCTCCGCGGCCACCACGGCGAAGCCCTTGCCGGCGGCGCCGGCCCGGGCGGACTCGATCGTGGCGTTGAGCGCCAGCAGGTTGGTCTGCTCGGCGATCTGGCGGATCAGCCCGACGACGGCGCCGATGCGCCCCGCTGCCTCGGCGAGCTCGCCGATCTCGGCGTTCATGGCGTCCGACTCCGCGGCGGCCGTGGCCACCAGGGCCTCGGCGTGGTCGAGCTGGGTCCCGATCTCCGCGATGGAGGCGGAGAGCTCCTCGGCGGCGCTCGCGACGGTCTGGACGCTGGCCGAGGTCTCGTGCGAGCCGCGCTCGGTCTCGGCGACGGCGGCCTCCGCCTCGGCGGAGCTGGCCGCCATCTCGCCGGCCCGGGCGCGCATCGCGCCGGTGCTCGCGGTCAGCGCGTCCTTCAGGCGGACGATCTGGCCCCGGAACGCCTCGATGGCGCGGTCGAGGGCGGCCCGCCGCCGCGTCTCGTCGGCCGCGCCCGCGCTCTGCAGGCTCTCGAGTTCCCGGGTCCGCAGGCCGGAGACGCGCAGCACCTCGAGGGCGCGCGCCACCGTGCCGATCTCGTCGCCGCGCGCCGCGTGGGGGATCGCCGAGTCCAGGTCGCCGGCCGCGAGGGCCTCGATCCGCGCCGCGATCGTCGCGAAGGGCCGGAACAGTCGCGCCGCCGCCAGACCGACGAGGGCGCAGGCCAGCACCGCGATGACCAGGGCGGCGACGCTGAGGCTCGTCATCGTCTGGGCATGGGCGTCGAAGTACATCTCGATCGGCAGGCCGACGAACAGGATCCCGTTCACCTTGCCGGCGGCGTCGACCGTCGGCTGATACACCGTGTGGTAGCGCCGCCCGAACAGGGTCGCCGGCCCCTCGTAGGTTCCCCCGGCGCGGATCGCGGCCTGGGCCGGGCTGTCGGCGGCGAGCGCCGTGCCGACCGCGCGGGTCCCGTCCTCCCGGCGCACCGTGGTCTGGCGCCGCACGAAGCTGTCGGAGGCGGGCTCGTAGCTGAACACCGTCGCCAGGCCGCCCGAGTAGGCGACGGCGTCGTCCACGACGCGGGCATCGGCGAAGCCCGACAGGCTCGGCGTCGACACCCGGGCGACGCGCGCGCCGTCGAGATCCGCCGCCGCGCCCTCGACCCGCGCCGCCAGGACGAGCGCCAGAGTTCTCAGGTTGCGCTCGCCGTTGGTGCGCTGACGCGCCTCCATCTGCGACCAGGTCTGCCGCGAGACTGTGATCCAGATGGCGCCGGCGGTGAGTGTCACGGCGAGCATCGCCAGCAGGATGACTTTCGTAGACAGAGTCATCTTGCGCAGCGAATAGGAATGTGTGCGCATTTATTGGTATCCGTGCCTATAGCTGGCCGGACACTCTGTCGTGAGGTTGAAATGACGGGTTAAGGCTCGCCAGAAAAGCGAGACATCGTCGTCGATCTCAACCCTGGCCTGCGCGCCGGGCGGAGACGCGGGCGAGCGCCGCGAGATCCTTCTCGCCGTCGCCGTGGCTGATCGCCTCGATGAGACCGTCCCGCAGCACGCTCGCGAAGGCCATCGGCACCCCGGCGCCCTCGGCCGCCTGGAGGGCGAGCCGTACGTCCTTGGCCCCGAGCTTGAGGATGAAGCCCGGCGGCTCGTAGCGGTTCTGCGCGATCGAGGCGCCGTAGCCCTTGTAGACCGGCGAGGCGAACAGCGTGTTGGTCATCAGGTCGAGGAACTCGGCGCCCGGGACGCCGTGGCCCTCCGTCAGGGCGCAGGCCTCGGCCATGGCCTCGATCGCCGAGATCAGCATGAAGTTGCCGGCGAGCTTGACGGCGTTCGCCCGCGTCGGGTCGTCGCCGAAGCGCCAGGTCCTGGCGCCCATGGCGTCTAGGAGCGGGCCGGCGCGGTCGATCAGGGCTCCCTCTCCCGCGGCAACGATGTTGAGCTTCCCGGCCTCCGCTACGTCCGGGCGTCCGAAGACCGGGGCCGAGACGTAGGGGACGCCCGCCCGCGCGTGGACGGCGGCGAGCTGCTTCGCCAGGGCCACCGAGACCGTGCTCATCCCGATATGCAGGCCGGGGCGCTCCGGCCGGTCGAGGAGGCCGCCGGCCACGATCACGGCCTCGAGGGCCGCGTCGTCGGCCAGCATGGTGATCACGGCGTCCCCGGCGAAGGCCTCGGCGGCGCTCGCCACCGGGGTGACGCCGTCGATGCCGCGCGCGGCCTCCGGCGAGCGGTTCCAGGCGCGGACCGCATGGCCGGCCCGCGCGAGATTGGCCGCCATGGCGCGACCCATCCGCCCCATCCCGATGAATCCGACGTCCATGCCGTGCTCCTCGACGCGCTGTGCCGTCTGCCAACCTGGGAAACCCCGGCCGGCGGTCAACGGCCCCGGCCGGATTTGCGGCGATGACGCGGCGTGGCAAGCTGAGGTCATGCCGCAGAATCGCATCACCGACATTCCGGGCCTGCGGGTCGGCCACGCCACCGACCTGCGGCTCGCCAGCGGCGTCACCGCGATCGTGTTCGATGAGCCGGCCATCGCCGCGGTCGACGTGCGCGGCGGCGGGCCGGGCACCCGCGAGACCGACCTGCTCGACCCCGAGCGCACCGTGGAGCGGGTCGACGCCTTCGTGCTCTCCGGGGGCTCGGCCTTCGGCCTCGACGCGGGGGCGGGCGTGGCGGCGTGGCTCGCCGAGGCCGGGCGCGGCTTCCCGGTCGGCGCCATGCGGGTGCCGATCGTCCCCGGGGCGGTCCTGTTCGATCTCCCCAACGGCGGGGACAAGGCCTGGGGCCGCTATCCGCCCTATCGCGAGTTGGGCTTTCAGGCCGCCGCGGCCGCGGCGGAGGATTTCGCCCTGGGCTCGGTCGGGGCCGGGACAGGCGCGCGCACCGGGCGACTGAAGGGCGGGATCGGATCCGCCTCGGCGCACGTGCCGGGAATGGGCTTCCGCGTCGGGGCGCTCGCGGCCGTGAACGCCTTCGGCAACGCGACGATCGGCGCCGGGCCGCATTTCTGGGCGGCGCCCTTCGAGGAGGGCGACGAGTTCGGTGGTCTCGGCGCGCCGGTGCGGGTGCCGCCGGAGGCCCTCGCCTTCCCGGCCCGGGCGCTGCCGGGCGCCGCCACGACGCTGGCCGTGGTGGCGACCGACGCGGCGCTGACCAAGGCGCAGTGCCGGCGCCTCGCGGTGGCCGCGCAGGACGGACTCGCCCGCGCCCTCGTGCCGGCGCACACGCCCCTCGACGGCGATCTGATCTTCGCCGCGGCGACCGGCGCCGTGCCCCTCGCCGAACCGGTGGTCGACCTCGCCCGCCTCGGCGACGTCGCCGCGCGGGTCCTGGCCCGGGCGGTGGCCCGCGGCGTGTTCTCCGCGACGAGCCTGCCCGGACACGCGCCGTCGCCGCCTCTGGCCGGCACGGGCCTTCCGCCGGCCTGGCGCGACGTGTTCGGCGCCTGAGCGACGGCGACGGCGACGGTGCCGGCCCCGCCCGGCGCGGAACGATGCCGCGGGCACGGGGTTACCGGCCGCGGCCGGAGGCCGTGACGCGGTCCGGATCGCCCGGGGCCGCGCCCAGTGCCCAGCGGGAGAGAACCTCATGAGAATGACCGGCCTGATCGTCGCCGCGTCCGTCGCCCTGTTCGCCGGCGGAGCCCAGGCGATGCCCGTGGCACCGCTGACCGGCGGCGACGCCGCCGTCACCCTCGTCCGCGGCGGCTGCGGGTTCGGCGCCCACCGCGGGGCCTACGGCGGCTGCCGCCTGAATCGCGGCCCGCGCGGTGCGATCCGCCGCGCCATCACCGGCGCTCCACGCGGCTGCCCGCCCGGCCTCTATCGCGGCCCGCGGGGCGTCTGCCGCCGCTGAGTGACGGCGCTGGCGCCGCCCCCTCGGGTGGCGCCAGCGCGGGTGGCGGCTCTCGACGGATCGGCGGTCAGCGCAGGGGCGAGCGCCCCTGGGGGAGCGCGATCGTCGCGGTCGCCTCCGCGATCTGGTCCGGGCCGCCCTTCGGCGGCCAGATCCCCGCCTCGTAGGCGCGGGCTCGCAGCGCGGCCCGCTCCTCCAGGCTGCGGAAGCCCCAGATGTGCGTGATGCGCGGCGCGCCGTCGAGGGCGTACATGTTGACGACGAGGTGCTGCGTGTAGGCGCGTGCCGGCTCGATCGCGGCCTCCCAGGCCGCGAGGGTCGGCGGCAGGCCCCCCGGCTTCTGGCGATAGGTCCGGACCTCGTACACCCCGCCCCGGTCGCCCGTCCGGATCGGCGGCAGGAAGGGGAACGGGGCGTAGCTGTCCATCTCCAGCGCGGTGATCACGTGCCCGGCGTTGAACGGGTTGGCGCTGAGGAGGGCGCGCCGGCGCTCGGCGGTCATGTCCTCGGGCGCCGCGAACCCGCGCAGCACGATCAGGCGCCCCAGCGTCCCGATCTCGGTGCGCCAGCAGCCGACCAGCTCGCCCTTGGCATCGGGATCGTCCAGCCAGGCCTCGACGCCGGCCGAGACCTGACCCACCGCGAGCAGCGGGCACGAGAGGGTCGCGAGTTCGTACAGCATGGGCGCCTCAACGACGTCGTCCGGTCGACGTCACGCCGTCAAAGCGGGAGATCGTCTTTCGTTGCCATCGGGACGCGCGGACCAGCCTCCTCGCCGCCGGCCGAGCCTCACAGCTCGGCGCGGGCATCCTCAAGCAGCTGCGCCAGCCCGCTGTCGACCTCCTCGGCGAGCATCGTCCGCTCGGCTTCGGTGAGGTCCTTGGCCCAGGCGCCGCTGCCGAACCCGTCCGTGCAGCGCGCCCGCTCCGCGGCGATGTAGGCCTCGGTCTCGACCGGCCGGGTCTTCATCGCGTGGACGAAGCCGAACCACGCCGCCCGCTCCACCACCGCGAGCCGCGCCCGCAGCCGGATGGCCACCGCCTTCTCCGGATCGATCCCGTCCGCGCTCATCGTGGTTCTCCCGCGTCCTTCTCGGCGAGCCGATCCAGCAATCCCTGGAGCTGCCCCGGCACCGGCTCGGTCGCCGAACGCGCGTAGAGGACGCGCAGTTGCCGGCCGATCTCCGCGAGGCTCATCGAGCCCTTGGCGATCACCCGGTCGGCCTGCCGGTTCAGGCTCTCCTTCTCGGCCGCCGTGACCTCCTTGGCGGTGAGCACCACCACGGGCACGTCGCCGTCGGGCCGCGACCGGAGGGCCCGCAGGAAGCCGAACCCGTCCATCTCGGGCATCATCAGGTCGAGCAGGATCAGGCTCGGCCGCGCCTGGCTGACCCGCTCCAGGGCGATCCGGCCGTTCTCCGCCTCGTCGACGGTCCAGCCCTCGCGGCCGAGCGACCGGCGCAGGCGCTCGCGGGCATCCGCGTCGTCGTCGACCACGAGGACCCGCGCCTCGTTCGGCGCCGCGGGCCGGTAGCGCTCCATCAGGCCCTTGAGCCGGTCCCAGTCGATCGGCTTGACGAAGTAGTCGGTGGCGCCGAGCGCTTGGCCGAGCCCCTGCTCGGCCACCACCGAGGTCATGATCACCGGCGTCCCGGCGAGGTCGGGGTCGTTGCGGACCGCGTGCAGGACCGCCCAGCCGTCCATGCGCGGCATCTCGACGTCGAGCAGGATCGCCCGCGGCTTCAGGGCCCGGGCGAGCGTCAGGCCGGCGCGGCCGTCATTGGCGGTGCGGACGTGGAAGCCCTCGCGCTCCAGGAAGCGCTGGAGCAGCTCCCGGGCGGCCGGGTCGTCGTCGACCAGCAGCACCGTCTCGTGCTCCTCGTGAGGCTCCACCGGCGCGTGCGCCTCGGCCTCCGTCGGCGGCGCGTCCTCGGGCCGCAGCGTCGCGGGCAGGCGGATCGTGAAGGTCGCGCCCGCGCCGGGCGTGCTGGCGACGCCGATATCGCCGCCCATCGTCCGGCAGAACGCGCGGGTGATGGCGAGCCCGAGGCCCGTGCCGCCGAACTGCCGGGTGGTCGAATCGTCGGCCTGGACGAAGCGCTCGAACAGCCGGCCGATCTGGGCCTCGGTCAGGCCGATGCCGGTGTCGGCGACCGCGAAGGACAGCCAGTCGGCCCCCGCCTCTCGGTGCCGCCGCACCGTCAGGCTGATCGTCCCCCGCTCGGTGAACTTCGCCGCGTTACCGATCAGGTTCAGCAGGCACTGGCGGATCTTGGTCTGGTCCTGGTGCATGGACCCGAGGCCGGCCTCGCCCGCCGCGCCGGCGTCGAGGACGAAGCGGTTGCCCTTCTTCTCGACCAGGGATCCGGTGGAATCGGAGACGTCCCGGAGCAGGTCGGCCACCGTGAAGGTCTCGGCCGAGGCGGTCATGCGGCCGGCCTCGATCTTCGAGATGTCGAGGACGTCGTTGATCAGCGACAGCAGGTGGCGGGCGGCCGCCTCGATCTTGCGCAGGTCCGGCAGGAGGGCGGCCTGGCCGATATCCTCCAGCTCCTCGCCGAGCATCTCGGAGTAGCCGATCACCGCCGAGAGCGGGGTGCGCAGCTCGTGGCTCATGTTGGCGATGAACTGGCTCTTCGCCCGGTTGGCCGCCTCGGCGGCCTGCCGGGCGCGCTCCACCGCCTCCTCGGCCTCCTTGCGCTCGGTGACGTCGACGCAGGTGCCGACCCATTCCCGCAGGGAGCCGTCCTCGGCGAGAACCGGCACGCCGCGCACCTCCATGGCGCGCCAGGCCCCGTCGTGCCGGCGCAGCCTGTACTCGACCTCGTAGATCGCGCGCGCCTCCACGCAGGCGGCCCAGGCATCGGCCGCGTGGCCCCGGTCGTCGGGATGGACGGCGTCCAGCCAGCCCCAGCCCTGGTAGGCCTCCTCGGTCTGGCCGGTATAGGTGCTCCACCGGACCTGCGGCGGCATCAGCTCGCCCGCCGCGTCCGTGTTCCAGATCACCGCCGCCGAGGCGTCCACCAGAGCGCGGAAGCGCTGCTCGGAATGGCGCAGGCGCTCCTCGACCGCGCGGCGGACGGTGATGTCGGTGTTGGTCCCGTACCAGCGCAGGATCCGGCCGGATCCGTCCCGGTGGGGCAGCGCCTT
Source organism: Methylobacterium sp. A52T (assembly GCF_053346095.1). Classification (NCBI taxonomy): domain Bacteria; kingdom Pseudomonadati; phylum Pseudomonadota; class Alphaproteobacteria; order Hyphomicrobiales; family Methylobacteriaceae; genus Methylobacterium; species Methylobacterium sp. A52T. Next base: position 13,182 of record NZ_JBKFBI010000088.1, read on the forward strand.
CGACAGGAACCAGCGGTAGCTCCCGTCGCGGCCGCGCAGCGGGAACGTGTCTTCCCAGGACCGGCCCAGCGTGATCGCGGCGCGGTAGCGCTCGGTCACCGCCGCGACGTGGTCCGGGTGGTGGACCGTGCGCCAGCCCCAGCCCCGCATCTCCTCGAGGGAGGTGCCCGTGTAGTCGTACCAGCGCTGATTGTACCAGACGATGGTGCCGTCGGCCTCGGCGATCCAGGCGAGCTGCGGCAGCGTCTCGGCGAGGTTGCGGTAATCGGCCTCCGTGACGGATCCTGGGCCGCTCTCAGTCTCGCTCATCGACCCGACGCTGTCCCGTCACCCGCCCCGCGGCGGCTCGAACCAGTATTCCTTATACACGCATCGCGTCCGGATCCGACCGCGGGGCCGCGGGGGCCGGCGGCCGGCGAAAACGCAGGGCGTCGATCGTGTAGAGCGCGAGCGCCACCCAGATCAGCGCGAGCATCAGCGCCCGATGTGGCTCGACGCGCTCGCCGTAGACGAGGACGCTCAGGACGAGCAGGCAGGTCGGCGCCACGTACTGCAGAAGGCCCAGGGTGGTGAGCCGCAGGCGCACCGCCGCGGCGGCGAACCAGATCAGCGGCAGCGCGGTGGTCAGCCCCGTGAGCATCAGCAGGGCGCGGTCCCCCGGCGCGGCCGGCAGGAACGGCTCGGGCGACAGGACGAGCCAGACGATCGCCGCCGGCAGCAGCAGCAGGGTCTCGGCCAGGAAGCCGACCAGCGCGTCGACGCCGACGATCTTCCGGGCGAGCCCGTAGAGGGCGAAGCTGACCGCCAGCGACAGCGACATCAGCGGCAGTTCCCCGGCCCAGACCACCGCCACGGCGACGCCCGTCGCGGCGATGCCGATCGCGACGGCCTGCGCCGGCCGCAGGCGCTCGCCCAGCACCACCCGGCCGAAGGCCACGCTCACCAGGGGATTGATGTAGTAGCCGAGGCTCGCGTCGAGCAGGTGACCGCCGCTGACCGCGTAGAGGTAGAGCAGCCAGTTCACGCCGATCATCGCCGCCGAGAGCACCAGCAGCGCGTGGCGCTTCCGGAGCGGCAGCGGCAGGTTGAGACGGTGGCGGGCCGCGAGGATCAGCGCCAGCGCGCCGGCGAACACGCTCGACCAGACGATCCGCTCCGACAGGATGTGGTACGGCGTGTAGGCCCCGAGCATCCGGAAATGCACCGGGACCACGAGGCCCCAGCTCAGATAGGCGGCGAGCGCGTAGACGAGGCCCACGGAGTCCTCCCGGTCGACCCGGATGGGCGGCCGGGTCCGCGGGCTTTAGCCCGGACGGCCCGATCGCGACAGGCCGGGCGGTGCAGGGCTGCCATCCGGACCGGCGGGCCGATTCCGGGCGGCCCGGCTCGCGGACGGCGCTCCGGCTACGGCGCGATCCAGCCACCGGACCACCCGCCGGCCAGCCGATGCCAGGCGGCCCGGCGGTGCCCGCGGCGGTCGAGATAGAGGAGATCCAGCCGCTCGGCCCGAACCAGAACGGCGGCGAAGTGCGGCCGGCCGAGCGTCGCGGCCGCGGTCTCGTCCGGCAGGCTGTAGGCGTCCCCCGCCGGAAGCGCCGTGCCCGGACCGGGCTCGGCCCCGTAGCAGACCCGGCTCATCGCCCGGGACCCGGTCCAGGCCGCCTCGGCCAGAGCGTCGTCGGTGTGCAGCGCGGCGCGGCCCTCGACGCGGATCTGGATCTTCGCGGCCGCGTCGTAGGCCGCGAGGGCGCACGCCGGATCGGCCAGGATCTCGGCGGCCTTGTCGGAGCGGCGGTCGCAGTGGAACCGGAGCGTCCCCTCGGTCGGGTCGGCGGCGCGCAGGACCACGGTGCGCAGCCGCGGCCCGCCGTCGGCCCCGAGCGTCGCCAGGGTCGGCAGGTGGAAGCCGCCACGGCCATGGGCGGCCCCGTCCGCGAGCAGCCGCCACAGTTCCTCGAAGGTGGCGTCGAGGTCGTCGTAGAAGGCGGGCAGCGGCGTCCGTGTCATGCGGCGCCCCGCTTCCTCCGCCGCTCGCGGAAGATCAGCGCGAGGTTGCGCAGGTAGATGCCGGTCGAGAGGCTCTGGCCGATGATGATCACCGGCTCGCGGCGCACGAAACCGTAGACCAGCGTCATCATCCCGCCGAGGATCGACAGGAACCAGAACGACAGCGGCATCACGCTCCGCCCGGCCCGCTCGCTGGCGATCCATTGCAGGATGAAGCGCGATCCGAACACCACCTGGGCGACCACGCCGAATACCAGCCAGAAGTCGAGCCGGGTGACGAACACGTCGTAGAAATAGGCCGGCAGATCGTGGGCGAGTTGGATCAGCATCCGACGTCCTGGTCCGCGGGTTGGCCGGCCGGCGGCTCCGCCGTCGCGCCGGCCGGGCCGGCGATCTCCTCGGGCCGCGGGTCCGCGCGCTTGCGCCGGATCAGCCACCAGACGCCGGCGAGATCGAGGAGCCCCACCCAGAGGCGGTCGAACAGGCCGTAATTGGACACCCCGGTCAGCCGCGGCCGGTCGACCACGTCGCGGTGGACGACGGAGAAGCCCTCGCGGGCGACCAGGGCCGGCATGAACCGGTGCAGGGCGTCGAAGTACGGCAGCCTGAGATACACGGCGCGGCGGAAGACCTTCAGGCCGCAGCCGGTGTCGCGGGTGGAATCGTTGAGGATCCGGCCGCGCACGCCGTTGGCGATCCGGGACTGCAGCATCTTGAAGCGGCCGTCCTTGCGGCCGCGCCGCTGGCCCTGGGCGAGGCCGGCCCCCGGTCCCGCCGCCTCCAGGGCCGCGAGCAGTGCGGGGATGAAGGCCGGATCGTTCTGGCCGTCGCCGTCGAGGGTCGCGACGATCCCGCCGCGGGCCGCCAGGACGCCGCTGCGCACAGCCGCCGACTGGCCGCCGCTCCGCGCGTGGCGCAGCACCCGCAGCCAGGGGCGCCCCGCCCGGGCCGCCGCCAGGGCCGCCGGCGTGCCGTCGGTGGAGCCGTCATCCACGTAGATCAGCTCGAAGGCGAGGCCCGCGCAGGCGGCCTCGATCTCGGCCACCAGGGGCGCGATGTTGCCGGCCTCGTTCTTGACCGGCACGACGACGCTGAGATGGGGGGATCCGCTCACGGCGCCACCGCGTAGGCCGTCACGAAGACCCGGCGGCCGGTGTTGAGGTTGAAGCCCTCGACCTCCGCCAGGGGCGCGGGCGCGCCGCGGCCGACCGGCCAGGCCGCGTTGAAATCGTCGCGGTCCCGCGATTCCACGAACAGCAGGCGGCAGCCTCCGCCCTCGAGGAAGGACCGGGCGGCGGCCCCGTCGGGCGGCAGGGCGAGGCCGGTGCCGACGAGGAAGACGAGGCTCGGCTCGCGGTAGCCGAGGCTCGCCACCAGCGGGTTCGGGCAGGGCATCCGCTCGCGCAGGGCCGCGAGCCGCGGCGAGACCTTCAGGGCCGGCAGCGAGCGCTGCGCCACGCCGAGCACCGCGGGCCCGAGCAGGGCGGAGGCGAGCACGCCGAGGACGAGGGCGCGCTCGGCCGACCCGTGCGCGAAGGCGAGCCAGGCCAGGAACGCGACCGCGCAGGCGGCGGCGAGCAGCGGGAGGGCCGGCCACGGGATCGTGTGGGCGTCGAGGCGCCAGCCGGCGAGGCAGAGGCCGAGGGTCAGGGCGACCGGGATCGCCGGCAGCAGCAGGGCCGTCAGGCGGGCGCCCCGCAGGCGCGGGTCCAGCGCGCCCCGGTTCAGCGCCAGCACGGTCAGGATCGCGAGCCAGGGCATCAGCGGCAGCACGTAGTGGGGCAGCTTGGTGGGCACCGCCTCGAAGATCAGCCAGGCCGGCAGCACCGCGGCGATCAGGAAGATCACGGCGGGCTCCCGCCGCGCCCGCCACGCGAAGGGCAGGCTCATGGCGGCGAAGGCCGCCCCGGGCCAGAAGGTCGCGAAGAACACGAGCGCGTAGGCTCCGGGCGGTCCCCAGTGCCGCTCGGCCACCCCGCCGACCTTGCCGAGCATGTCGTGCCCGACCGCCTCGGCGTAGAACGCGCCGCCGCTCTTCCAGGCGATCGCCGCGAACCAGGGCGCCACCAGCAGGAGCGTCAAGGCGAGGCCCGGCCACGGCCGCAGGGGCAGCAGCCAGCGCCCGGACCGCGCGACGAGCGACAGGCCGAGCGCCGGCAGCGCGACGAAGAGCGGCACCATCGGCCCCTTCACCAGGATCCCGACCGCCATGCCGAGCCAGAACGCCGCGAAGGTCGGTCCCGAGACCGGCCCGCCGTCCCGCGGCGCCAGCCACGCGCGGGCGAGCGCGGCGAGGCTCGCGGTGGCGCAGGCGGCGAGCAGCGCGTCCGTCTTGGCGAGATGGGCCTCGGCCGAGAGCATCAGGCAGGCGCCGTAGAGGGCGGCGGCGAGCAGCGACGACCGTCGGGGCAGGAAGGCGAGCGCCGCCCAGTAGGCGAGCAGGACCGAGGCGACGGCGCCGATCAGCGACGGGATGCGGTACAGGGCGATCTGGGTGCGGGCTCCGGGCACGCCCAGCGCCTCGCCGGCCGCCACGGCGGCGGCCTGCGCCCAGTAGATCCCCACCGGCTTCTTGTGCCGCGCCTCGCCCTGGAAGCGGATATCCACGAGGTCGCCGCTCTCCAGCATCTGCTTCGAGGCCTGGGCGAAGCGGGGCTCGTCCCGGTCCATCGGCTGCAGCGAGATCTGACCCGGCAGGAACAGGAGCAGGCACAGCGCCAGCAGGGCGGCGACGGCCCTGCCATGGGTGAGGCTCAGCGCGTCGAGCCCGCGGCCGATCCGGTCGACGGGGGCAAGGCGCGGCGCGCCGCCGGCGGAGAGGCTCGTGGTCATGCCGGGCCGGTCAATCAGGAACGCGGCGCGAGGTCAAATACGGCGGTGCCGTCGCCGGTCGCGACGACGGGCGCGCACATCACGTTGCGCGGATGTGGCGCCACTCCAGCCGCGCGTCCCGGCCCCGAGGTTCGCCGGTCCCCGCCTGTCGGGGACGGGACCGCCCTACGATGCCGCGCGGAGGCGCGCGAAGCCGGCGTCGAGGTCGGCCTTGAGATCGGCGGTGTCCTCGAGGCCGATGTGGAAGCGGAGCGCCGGTCCGCCGGGCGCCCACCGGGTCGCGGTCCGGTAGCCGGCGCAGTCGAACGGGATCACGAGGCTCTCGAAGCCGCCCCAGGAGAAGCCCATCCCGAAGAGCTGCAGCCCGTCGAGCATGGCCGCCACCGCCGCCTCGGGCACCGGCTTGAGGATCACCCCGAACAGACCAGAGGCGCCCGCGAAGTCGCGCTTCCAGATCGCGTGGCCGGGATCCTCGGGCAGGCCGGGATGGAGCACCCGCAGCACCTCGGGCCGCGCCTGGAACCACCGGGCCATCTCCAGCCCGGCGCGGCCGTGCTCGCGCAGCCGCAGGTTCATAGTGCGCAGGCCGCGCAGCGCCAGGAAGATGTCCTCGGCGCCGGCACACATGGCGAAGTGGTCGAAGGTGCGGCGCACGGCCGGGTAGTACCGGGCGTTCGCGGAGGTCAGGCCGATCAGCAGGTCCGAGCCGCCGCTCAGGTACTTGGTGCCGGCCTCGACCGCGATATCGACCCCGCGCGCGTGCGGCGGGAACAGCAGCGGCGTCGCCCAGGTGTTGTCCATGATCACGCAGGCATCGTGGGCTTGCGCCACCTCGGCGATGGCCGGGATGTCCTGCATCTCGAAGCTCTGCGAGCCGGGCGCCTCGACCAGCACGGCCCGGGTGTTCGGGCGCATCAGCGCCGCGATGCCGGCCCCGATGACCGGGTCGTAGTAGGTCACCTCGACGCCGTAGCGCGCCAGCACGCCGTCGCAGAACTGGCGGGTCGGCCGGTAGGCGGAATCGGTGACGAGGAGGTGGTCGCCCGCCGACACCGCGGCCATCAGCGCGACGGTGAGCGCGGCGAGGCCGGAGGGCGTCACGACGGTGCCGGCGGCGCCGGCGAGTTCCGTCCAGGCCCCCGTCAGCGCGTCCATGGTGGGCGTCGCCGAGGTACCGTAATTGTAGCGCCCGCGCCGGTTCTTGATCGCGTCGTAGGTCGGGTAGAGGACCGTGGAGCCGCGGTAGATCGGCGTGTTCACGAAGCCGTGCTGCTCGCCCGGGTCGCGGCCCGCGTGGACGAGGCGCGTCGCGGGCGCGAAGGTCTGCGTGGCGTCGGGCGAGGGCTTCAGGGACATCGAGGCTCGGAGATCGCGTTGCGGTGCACCGCACGAAGCGCGCCGCGCCCGGCGAGGTCAAGCCGGACGCGCGGGCCCACAGTGCCGGGCCGCCGCGTTTTCCGCCGTCACGGCTTCTCGGGCGGATCCGAGACCACGGCCTCCTCGTAGGCCTCCATCCACGCGGCGCGCTCCTGGGAGCCCTCCGGATAGGGGCATTCGCTCACGGGCTTCCCGTAGAGGCGCGCGTTGCGGCCCTGGATGAACGGGCTGTCGCTCGCGGTGGCCTGGACGTTGGTCAATATCGCCTCCCGAAGACTTGGAGTGGGGCTTCGTTAACGGCCGCGCCGTAAATCTGTTGCCGTCTCAAGTCGCGTCCCGGGTCGTCGCTTGCGTATCCTGCGTTCCCTCCTCGGCGCCGTCCTCGTCCTCGTCTCGACGGCGACCGTCGCCCTCGTCAGCGCCGACCGGCTCGCCCATCTGGCGCCGGCGCCGGTGGTCCGTGCCGCCCAGGCCGAGCCGTCGGCGACGGGGTCGATCCCGCTTCCGGCGAAGGCCGCGCCCGCGCCGAAGCCGGCCGTGCCCAGCATCCCCAACGGGTTCGACACGGAGCGGCTGCACGCGCTGATGCGCGGCGACCCGATCCTGCCCGGCCGCTGAGGGCGGCCCGGAGCGCGCTCATCCCGTTCCGGAGCTTATCGCGAGGCGCCCGACGCGCCTCGGGATGAGGGCTCTCGGCCGGATCGGCCAGGGATCGGCCAGGGATTGACCTGGGATCGCCCTACCGCGCCGTCCGGAAGACCTGCAGGTCGAGGTCGCGGACCTTCTTGCGCAGGGTGTTGCGGTTGACGCCGAGCAGCTCCGCGGCCCGGATCTGGTTGCCCCGGGTGGCGGCGAGCGCCGCGCCGATCAGCGGGCCCTCGATCTCCCGCAGGATCCGATGATACAGCCCGGGGGGCGGCAGCGTGTCGCGATAGCCGGAGAAGTAGTCCGAGAGGTGGCGCTCCACCGCGCTGGACAGGGTCTCCGACTCGCCGTTGGCCTTGCGGGCGGCGCCGTTGGCGGCCGGCGCCGCGGGCGTCGCCAGCGGCAGCGTGTCGAGCTCGGCCTCGATCACCGGGCCGGTGATCGTCTCCTGCGGGTACAGGGCGGCGAGCCGCCGGACGAGGTTCTCGAGCTCGCGGACGTTGCCGGGCCAGCGGTAGCGCTTCAGCCGCTCCATGGCGTCGCCGTCGAGGGTCTTCCGGGTCAGGCCCTCGCGCTCGACCAGCACGAAGAAGTGGCGGACGAGGTCCGGCACGTCCTCGGAGCGCTCGCGCAGGGCCGGCAGCCGCAGCGGCACGACGTTGAGGCGGAAGAACAGGTCCTCGCGGAAGATGCCCTGCTGGATCGAGACCCGCAGGTCCTTGTTGGTGGCCGCGATGATCCGGACGTTGGTGCGGATCGGGACGCGCCCGCCCACCGTCGTGTACTCGCCCTGCTGGAGCACGCGCAGCAGCCGGGTCTGCGCCTCCATGGGCATGTCGCCGATCTCGTCGAGGAACAGCGTGCCGCCCTCGGCCTGCTCGAACCGGCCGGCGGAGCGCTGGAGCGCCCCCGTGAACGCGCCCTTCTCGTGGCCGAACAGCTCGGACTCGATCAGGTCGCGCGGGATCGCCGCCATGTTGACCGGCACGAACGGGCCGGTGCGGCGGCGGCCGTAATCGTGCAGCGCGCGGGCGACCAGCTCCTTGCCGGTGCCCGACTCGCCGGTGATCATCACGGTCAGGTCGGTCGGCATCAGCCGGGCGAGCGCCCGGTAGATCTCCTGCATGGCGGGCGAGCGGCCGACCAGCGGGATGTCCTCGTTCTCGGGGGGCGCCCCGGCCGGCGCCGCGCCGCGGGGTCGCGAGAGCGCCCGGCCCACGATGGCGATCAGCTCCTTCAGGTCGAAGGGCTTCGGCAGGTACTCGTAGGCGCCCCGCTCCGAGGCGCGGATCGCCGTCATGAAGGTGTTCTGCGCGCTCATCACGATGATCGGCAGCTCCGGCCGCACCCGCTTGATGCGCGGCAGCAGGTCGAACACGTTCTCGTCGGGCATGACCACGTCGGTGATGACGAGGTCGCCCTCCCCCTGCGCGACCCAGCGCCAGAGGGTGGCGCAGTTGCCCGTCGAGCGGACCTCGTAGCCCGCCCGGGACAGCGCTTGGTTCAGCACGGTGCGGATGGCGGCGTCGTCGTCGGCGACGATGATGTGGCCGTTCGGCATGACTCTCTACTCAGACCTCCGACGGGGGGCCGGATTCGGGGATCGACATCACGGATCGATCGCCGATTCGCGCCCGTCCCGGGCACTCGACATCGGCAGAAGGATGCGGAACGCCGTGCGGCGCGGGGCGGGATCGCACTCGACGATCCCGCCGTGATCGCCGACGATCTTGGCCACCAAAGCAAGACCCAGGCCGGAGCCCTGCGCCTTGGTGGTGACGAACGGGTCGAACAGGTCGGGCAGCAGGTCGGCCGAGATGCCCGGGCCGTTGTCGCGCACCGCCACCTCGATCGGCAGGCTGACCCGCTCGCGGGAGCCCGGAACCTGCAGGCGCAGGCCGGTGCGGAAGGCGGTCGACAGGGTGATCTCGCCCTCGACCGCGTCCGGGCCGATCGCCTCGGCGGCGTTCTTCACGAGGTTCAGGATCACTTGGATCAGCTGGTCGCGGTTGCCGAGCACCGGCGGCAGCGACGGGTCGTAGGTCTCGATGAACCGGATGTGCCGGGCGAAGCCCGACTGCGCCGAGCGCTTCACCTGGTCGAGCACCCCGTGGACGTTGACGGCGCCGCGATCCGAGGGGCGCTCGTCGCCGAACAGCTCCATGCGCTCGACGATGCGGACGATCCGGTCCGACTCGTCGCAGATCAGGCGGGTGAGCAGCCGGTCCTCCTCGGCGCCGGTGCTCTCGAGGAGCTGCGCCGCGCCGCGGATGCCGGCGAGCGGGTTCTTGATCTCGTGGGCCAGCATCGCGCCGAGCGCCACCATCGAGCGCGCCGCGCCGCGATGGGTGAGCTGGCGGTTCATCTTGTCGGCGATGGTGCGCTCCTGGAGCATCATCACCACGGCCTCGCCGTCGTCGCCGAGCGGCGTCGCGAACACGTCGACGCTGCGCTCCAGGCCGAGCCGCGGCTGGGTCAGCTCGACCCGGTACTCGCTGACGCTGGCGCGGCGGCGACGGACCTCGGCCACGAGCGCGATGATCGGCGAGGCGAAGGGGATGATGTCGCGCAGCCGCCGGCGCTGCATCAGCCGCGCCGAGTAGTCGAAGAACGCCTCCGCGGCGTGGTTGCAGTGGAGGATCTGCTCGTCGGCGCCGATGGTCAGGACCGGCAGCGGCAGCGCGTTCAGGACGGCCTCGGCGGCCGTGTCGCGCCGGGTGCCGGGCTCGCGCGGGAGGGGATCGTCGCTCACGCGGCCTCCTGCACGGGGTTCGCCGCGCCCGCGAAGGCCCGGGCCAGCAGGGTCAGCGCGGTCTCCGGGTCGGTGGTGGTGAGGAGGGTCGCGCGCTCCGCCGGACCCAGCGCGCCGCCGGTCTCGGCGTAGGCGGCGAGGTGCTTGCGGGCGTGGCGCACGCCCATGTCGCGGCCGTAGAGCGACAGCAGCCCCGCGTAATGCTCGGCGGCCAGGGCGGCCTGCGCGGCCCGGGACGGCTCCGCGGCCGGCCGGTCCGCGAGCGCCGCGGCGACCTGCCCGACCAGCCAGGGGCGCCCGGTCGCCGCACGGCCAATCATGACCCCCGCGGCGCCCGACGCGTCCAGGCAGGCGCGGGCGCTGGCGAGGTCGGTCACGTCGCCGTTGGCGATCACCGGGATCGACACCGCCGCGACGACGGCCCGGATCGCCGCCCAGTCGGCGCTGCCCTTGTAGAATTGCTGCCGGGTCCGCCCGTGGACCGTCACGGCGTTCAGGCCCAGCCGCTCGGCCCGGGCGGCGAGATCCGCGGCGTTGCGGCTCGCGTCGTCCCAGCCGAGGCGCATCTTCACCGTCACCGGGACCGACACCGCGCCCCGGACCGCGGCGAGCAGGCGCTCGGCGTGGTCGAGATCGCGCATCAGCGCCGAGCCCGAGGCGATCCCCGTCACGATCTTGGCCGGGCAGCCCATGTTCACGTCGATCACGTCGGCGCCGCCGGCCTCCGCGATCCGGGCGGCCTCCGCCATCGGGCCCGCTTCGCAGCCCGCGAGCTGGACCACGTGCAGGTCGACCCCGGAACCCTCGGCGCGCAGCGCGGCCTCGCCGGACCCGCGCGCGAGTTCCCGGGCCGCCACCATCTCGGAGACGACCGCGTCGGCGCCACAGCGGCGGGCGATGCGGCGCATGTGCAGGTCGGTGACGCCCGAAAGCGGCGCGAGCAGGCAGAGCGGCGCGGGATCGGTCCCGTTTACCCCCTCCGCGGTCGTTCCCGCACGGCGCAGCGCGCTCAAATAATGGTCAGTCGTCATTCTGCACAACAATGAGGCAAGGCCGGTCCGCTGGCAAGCGGGACCGCGCGTTGATTTCGGGCCCTCCCCCGCTTAAACGACGGGCACCCTCCGCGGCAGGGTCACGGCGGCACGCCTGGCCCGCGCGCTAGCCGCCATTTCGCCCCTCAGGACGTCGCGAGTTCGTTGCCCATGCCCGCCACCGGCACGCCAGCCACCGGACCCGCCAGCGCGGGAGCCGGCGTCGCCGCGGTGGTGGTGGCGGCCGGACGCGGCATCCGCATCGGCGGCGGCACCCCCAAGCAGTACCGCCGCGTCGGCGGCCAGGCGGTCCTCACCCGCACCCTGGCGGCGCTCGCGGCGGACGAC
>NZ_JBKFBI010000089.1:0-24019 GCF_053346095.1 Methylobacterium sp. A52T
GCGCGGGGCCGCCCCGCCACGCCCGCGCGGCGGGGGGGGGGGGGCGGGGGGGGCCCGGGGCGACGGTCAGCTCCGTCGCGGGGCCGAACCGCGGGTCCGGGACCTACGGTCAGGTGCGCGCCACCGACCTGGATCTCGCCGCGCTCAGCCGGCTCTACACGGTGCCCGGCGACGGCAAGGGACCGGTCCAGCGCGTCTACGGCACCATCCAGGTCTCGGACGTCACCTACTCGGACGCGCGCGGCACCACAGTGAAGATTGCCCGCCTCGACGGCCGCGACCTCGGCGGCCGGCAGGTCCCGGACGGCTGGAGCGGCGCCTTCGCCATCGTGGCGAACGGCTTCGACGGCGCCAGCGACCGCCGACCGCTGGCTGCCGCCGCCGCCGACCTCATCGATGCCACCTCGGTCGGCAGCCTGGAGATGCAGGGCCTGAGCGTCAGCGACACCGATCCGAAAGGGCCGGTGCTGTTCGAGATCGGCCGGGCCGCCTACACCTCCTCGGGCTCCGAGGGCGCTACCACCCTGGACAACCTGTCGATGACCCGCGGCGCGCTGCGGATCCATGTCGGCCGCGTGGCCGCGCTGGGGACCTCCCTGGCGCCGACCGTCGCGACCCTCCAGGGCATCGCCGCCGAGCCGACGGGCGGCGCCGGCTTCTCCGACGTCGAGATGCGCCGCCTCACGCCGAAGCTCGGCACGCTCACCCTCACTGACCTGTCGATCGACCTGCCGCCCGAGGCGGAGGCCGAGCGGGCGCCGCCGCGCGACGTCCGGCCCCCGGCCCGCGGCGCCCTGCCCGAGCCGGGCCGGTCGGCGCGGACACCCGAGCCCAGGCCGGCCGACAGAACCGCGGATCCCCTGGCGGTCACGGTGTCGCCGCGGCCGTCCCCCCGCATCGCCCTGCGCGAGGCGGCCCTGGCCTTCGGCCCGCTGACCGACGGCGTGCCCAGCGCGACCCGCATCAGCCTCACCGGCCTGAGCCTGCCCGCCGACCTGCTCGCGGGCGCGCCCCTCGTCGGCCTGCTGCCGGCCTACGGCTACCGGGACCTCGACCTCGACCTCGTGGCCGACGCGAGCCTGGACGAGAAGGCCCGCGACCTCGCCCTGCGCGAGGTCACGATCTCCGGGCGGGACATCGGCACGATCCGCCTGTCCGGCACGCTCGGAGGCATCGGGCCCGAACTGTTCTCCGGCACCCTGCCGGCGGCGACCATGGTGATGTTCTCGGGCAGCGCCAAGACCCTGGACCTGACGGTCGAGAATGCCGGCCTGTTCGAGCGCTTCCTGGCCGCGCAGTCGAAGGATCTCAGCCTCAAGCCGGACGAACTCCGGAAGGAATACGTCACCGCCAGCCTGCTCGGCGTGCCGATCATCCTGGGCAACAGCGCGGCCGCCAAGGGGATCGGCGCGGCCATGGGCCAGTTCGTGATGAAGCCCGGCAAGCTCGTGGTGCACGCCAAGTCCAAGGAGCCCGCGGGGATCGGCTTCATCGACCTGGGCGCGGCGCGCTCGCCGGCCGCCGTCCTCGACCGGCTCGAGGTCGAGGCTAAGGCGAACTGAGGGACGCCGCGATCGGCCGAGGCCATGGCCCGGCTCCGATGGCGACGCCCGCATGTCAGGAGGGGCCGCTCATGCTCGCCGTCCGCCTCTCGAAGGCCGCCCTCGTCGGGGCCCTGGCGATGACCTGCACGCTGGTCGTGTACGGCAACGTCACGGATCCGGCGGTGAATCTCGCCTTCGTGCAGCACGTGCTGTCGATGGACACGATCCTGCCGGATTCGGGCATCGCCGACCGCGCGATCACGGATCCGGCACTGCAGCGCGGCGCCTTCGCGATGATCGTCGCCGCGGAGGCTGTGACGGCGCTCCTGCTCTGGATCGGCGTCGCGCTGATGCTCGCGCGGCTGCGGGCCCCGCGCGGCGACTTCGACCGGGCCAAGACCTGGGCGATCGCCGGCCTGAGCGTCGGCTTCCTGGTCTGGCAGGCGGGCTTCCTGGGCATCGGCGCCGAGTGGTTCGGCATGTGGATGTCGAAGGTCTGGAATGGCCAGCAATCCGCCTTTCGCTTCGCCATGACGGTCCTCGGCGTGATGATCTACGTCGCCCTGCCCGAGGCCGAGGATCCGGAGGCGGGCCGTAGGGGCTGAGATCGAGCGGCCGGCGCTGCCCCGACGCGGGGGCTGTCGTGCCGACCGAGTTCTCGAAGTTCGCCGCACCGCTATCCGGAACGATCGGGAATCACGATCAGTTCGTTCGATAAGTTCTGTTGGATTGAACGCTCGGCGAGAGGGATGGTGGCTCCCTGTCCCAGAGCCGAGCCGTGTCGCGCAGGACCAATCCCCTTTGGATCGCGTGCCGCATCCGCGGTTCCGTAGCCAGGCTTCACTCCTGCCTCGCGGTCAGCCTCGGATCCGTCGGCCCGAGGCGGTCGAGGCCGCGATCGTCGGCCGAGTCCCGGACCTGCACCCTCGCTCGCCGCGCTCACCGCCGTCAGCCTCAACCTGATCCGCCTTCTCGGCATCGCGCGATGCCCGGGTCCAATTCGAGGAGCGTCAGGAGAGAGATCGGACCGTGGAGCCGCGTTCTGCAAACCGCAGAGCACCGGAAATCGAGTTACCCCACGCTGTTGAGGAGACACCGCCGTGAGCCAATCCGCCCTTCCCCGCCGTGCCGTGCTGGCCGGCCTCGGCCTCGGAGGCCTCGCTGCGGCCGCCCCGGCCTGGGCCGCCGGCACGGTCAGACTCCCCCTGCCCGGCGGTCCCGAGCAGCGCGCGGTCACGACCGCATTCCCCGGGAAGGGCGCGATGATCCTGCAGCGCACCCGGCCGCCGCTGCTGGAGACACCCTTCGCGGTGTTCGACGAGGGCGTGTTCACCCCCAACGACCGCTTCTACGTGCGCTGGCACTGGGCCGAGATCCCGACCGCGATCGACGCGCCTTCCTTCCGCCTGACAGTGCGCGGCCACGTCGAGACGGCCCTGTCACTCTCCCTCGACGCACTCGCCGGCATGCCGCGGTTCGAGATCGCGGCGGTCAACCAGTGCTCGGGCAATTCGCGGGGCCTGTTCGTGCCGCGGGTCCCCGGCGCGCAGTGGGCCAACGGCGCGATGGGGAACGCCCTCTGGACCGGCGTGCGCCTGAAGGACGTGCTCGACCGCGCCGGCGTGAGGGCCGGGGCCGTGCAGGTGCGCTTCGCCGGCCTCGACGAGCCGGTCGTGAGCGATGCGCCGCACTTCCGGAAATCCCTAACCCTCGACCATGCCCGCGACGGCGAGGTGATGATCGCCTACGCGATGAACGGCGCGCAGTTGCCGCTGCTGAACGGCTTCCCCCTGCGCCTCGTCGTTCCGGGCCGGTACTCGACCTACTGGGTCAAGATGCTGTCGGACATCGAGGTTCTGGACAGGCCCGACGATCAGTACTGGATGGAGACCGCCTATCGCATCCCGGACGTCCCGGGAGCCAACGTTCGGCCCGGCCAGACCGGCTTCAAGACGGTGCCGATCGACCGCATGGTGCCGCGCGCCTTCGTGACGAACCTGCAGGACGGCGCCCGGGTCGCGGCCGGCGCGGCGGTGGCCGTGCGCGGCATCGCCTTCGGGGGCGATTGCGGGGTCAGGTCCGTGGAGATCTCCACCGACGGCGGCGCGTCGTGGACGCCGACGCGGCTCGGGGCCGACGCGGGCGCCTACAGTTTCCGCCGCTTCGACGTCGGCTTGCCGGCCCTCGCGACCGGCACCCGCGCCATCAAGGTCCGCTGCACCAACACGAACGGACTCGCGCAGCCGATGGACCCGGTCTGGAACGGCGCGGGCTTCATGCAAAACGGCGTCGAGACCGTGACGCTCCAGGTCGCCTGAGGAGGAGTTTCATGTCCCTGACGCCAACAGCGCGCTGCCTGGCCGCGCTCGCCCTGATCCCCGTCTCCGCGGCCGCCGCGCCGGAGCCGATGCGCTTCACGTCGCAGCAGGTCGAGTGGCCCACGTCCGATCAGGTCTTCCCGGCGGGACCGGGCGCCGAGGCGACCAGCAACACCTGCCTCGCCTGTCACTCGGCCGGGATGATTCTCACGCAGCCCGCCCTGTCGAAAGCGCAGTGGAGCGGGATCGTCGACAAGATGATCCACAGCTACAAGGCGAGCGTGGATCCCGCCGACCGGCAGGCCATCATCGACTATCTCGCCGCGCTCAAACCGCGGCCCTGACCGCGCCGCTCACGGCGCCCCGTCCCGGATCAGGCCGAGCAGGGCGTCCGCGGCGCGGCTCCAGTACCGTTCCCGGTGGCGCAGCATCCGGAAGGTCCGTGCCGGCAACGGGAACGGCGGCGCGACGAGCGCGCCGGCAGCCAGCTTGCCCGCCACGACCGCCTCCGACAGGACGCTCGCACCGGCCCCGGCCTCGATCGCGGCGAGCACGGCCTCGTTGGAGGGCAGCTCGAGCGACACCGTCACATCCGCGAGCGCCAGCCCCGCCGCCGCGAGCGCCGCCTCGAAGGCGGAGCGCGTTCCGGAGCCCGCCTCGCGCAGCACCCACGGGTGGCCCGCGAGATCGGCGGCCGTCAGGGTTTCCCGGGCCGAGAAGGGGTGGCCGGCCGGCACGACGAGCACGAGCCGATCCTGCGCGACCGCCGCGCTCGCCAGGACCGGATCCTCGACCTCGCCCTCGACGAAGCCGAGTTCGGCCGAACCATCGGCGACCGCCCGCGCCACCTCCGCGGTGTTGCCCACGGCGAGGCGGATCGTGATGTCCGGATGGGCGGCCCGGAACGCGACGAGATGGCGGGGCAGCCAGTGGATGGCGATGGTCTGGCTCGCGTGGACGCGCAGGCTTCCCCGCCGCAGGCCGCTCAGGTCGGCCAAGACCCGCTCGGCCGCCTCGGCGCGGGCGAGCACCGCGCGGGCCTCTTCGAGGAAGACGCGACCGGCATCGGTCAGCTCGATGCCGCGGCCGACCCGGTGGAACAGCTTCACCGCGTGGCGCTCCTCCAGCCCGGACACCGCGGCGCTGACCGCCGACTGGACGATGTTCAAGGCCTCGGCCGCGCGGGTGACGTGCTGACGCTCGGCGACCGCCACGAAGATGCGCAACTGATCGAGGGTCATCGACGGGCTCTGCGACCGCGAGGGACGATCCAGGCTACCACGCCTTCGCGCCGCGCCCTGTCGTGAGTGCGAGCGCCGTCGCGGCCAGCGCCAAGGGCGCGAAGGACACCCAGAGGACCGTGTCCCAGCCGTAGCTCGTGAGCAGGCCCCCGGACGAGAACGAACCGACCGCCACCAGTCCGAACACGATGAAGTCGTTGATCGACTGCACCCGCGTCCGCTCCTCCGGGCGATGACAGTCCAGCACCATCGCGGAGGCCCCGACGAAGCCGAAGTTCCAGCCGACGCCGAGGAGGATGAGGGACAGCCAGAAATGCCCGACATCCGCGCCCGCGAGTCCGACGAGCGCGGCCGCTCCCGTCAAGGTGAGGCCGGTCGCCACCACGCGGGAAGCGCCGAAGCGCGTGATCAGCCGCCCGGTGAAGAAGCTCGGGCCGTACATGGCGATGACGTGCCACTGCAGGCCCAGATTGGCATCCTCCTGCGCGTGGCCGCACAGGCGCATGGCCAGCGGGGCGGCCGTCATGACGAAGTTCATCAGGAGGTAGGACACGGCCCCGCAGATCACCGCGATCACGAAGCGCGGCTGCGCGAGGATGACGGCCAGCGGTCGTCCGCCCGAAAGGGACCCGGCGGCCGGTCGCGGCAGGCGAACGCCCGCCAGGATCAGGGCGGCCGCGGCGGCGACGGCGGCCTGAGCCAGGAAGGTGGCGGCGAACAGGTAGGGAGGCCACAGGTTCATGGTGTGGGTGACGAGCTGCGGCCCGATCACCCCGCCGAAGACGCCGCCGGCCATGACGGCCGACAGCGCCCGCGGCCGGCGGTCGGCCGGTACGCAATCCGCGGCGGCGAAGCGGAACGAGAAGACCACGGCCGCGTAGGCGCCGCCGAGGAACATCGCCGCGCAGAACAGCCAGAAACTGGCCGCGACGATCGCCCAGGCCGAGAGCAGGCCGACGAGCACGCCGCACCCGGTGCCGACCATGAAGACGGTGCGGCGCCCGTGGCGCCTGGCGATGCTGCCGGTCGGCAGGGCACAGGCGGCCATCCCGACGACGAAGATCGAGATCGGCAATGTGGCCAGGACCTTGCTCGGCGCGAGCATGTTGCCGACGACCGCGCCCGTCGCGAACACGACGGTCGAGTTCGCGCCGGCGAGGGCCTGCGCGACGGCCAGCCTGACCACGTTGCCGGTGCCCGACCGGTCGGCGACGGGCGCGCGGTCGATGGCCGAGGGGGACGTGCGGGACATCGGGACGCTCTGGATTCGATAGGGCTCCGCGGCCGGTCGGATTGGCGGTCGTCGCGGCGCTGGGTCGACCGCGGCCTGAGCCGGTTCGACGAGGGCACCGGTATAGCGGCGACCTTCTCGTCCGTATCGCGACGCGATGACAAACCGTGCCGCCCGGTCCCTCGCCGCAGGATCGCCCGCCGTGCGGCAGCGATCCCGAGCGGTCGCGCCTGCCGCGGCTCTTCCAACAGGGAGGCTCTCGCCGCGCCGCCCGACACGGCCTCCGCCGCGTAGGTGAAGGTGCCCCGTTCCAGCACCTCCCGCGCGAACGACCCGCCGACGCTGATCCGCACCTCCCTCAGCGACCCTACGCCGCTCGGATCCCGCGGGGAAATGGCTTGTCTGGCCGGGGATCGACCTCTGGCATCGGCCGAACGGCCGGCGCGACACGCGTCACTGCGCGATGATCTCCGGATGCTGTGCGGCGAGGTTCGCCCGCGTCGCCTCGGCCCAGGCGCGGTCGCGCTCCCGGCGCGGCCGGTCGAGGCGCACGTCGGCGATGAGACTCGCCGGGCGCCGCGACACGAGGAGCAGCCGGTCCGCGATCCCGATCGCCTCGGCGACGTTGTGCGTCACCATCAGCACGCTCATGCCGACCCGGTCCACCGTGTCCACCACGAGGCCGCGCAGCTCCGCGGCGGCGGCGTCGTCGAGGGACACGAACGGTTCGTCGAGGACGAGGACGCGCGGGCCGTCGGCCAGGGCGCGCGCCAGCGCCACGCGCCGCTGCATGCCCAGCGACAGGGCCTTCGGGTAGCGCGTCCGCCACGCCGTCAGGCCGAGCCGCGCGAACAGATCGTCGAGATCGCGCCCGCGCCGTGCCCGGGGCAAGCCGAGGCGGACATTGTGTTCGACGCTGCGCCAGGGCAGCAGCCGCGGCTCCTGGAACACGATGCCCGCCCGATCCGCGCCGGAGACGCGGCCCTCGAACGCGGTGTCGAGACCGAGCAGGATCCGCAGGGTGGTGGTCTTGCCGGCGCCCGACGGCCCGATCAGGCAGACGATCTCCCCGGCGCCGACGCCGAAGGTCAGGTTCCGGACGGCCTCGACCGGCTCGGTCCGGGCGGGCCGGTACCATTTCGACGCGATCGCGACTTGGAGGACGGGCTCAGCGCCAGCGACGGACATAGGCTTCGAGCCGCTGGAGGAGGAGGACGTCGATGCCGATCATCACGGCCATGAAGACGAGGCTGTAGCCGATGATGGCCGCCACGTCGGTGCTCTGGACGAAGTAGTAGTTGATCGCGAAGCCCACCCCGTCCGGGCGCCCGAGCAGCTCCACCACCAGCACGATCTTCCAAGCGAGCGAGAGGCCCGACCGCGCTGCCGTGACCATGTAGGGCTGGAGCTGCGGGATCAGGATGTCGCGGGCCCAGCTGCGCCGGTCGAGCCGGTAGGCGCGGGCCATCTCGTCGAGCCCGGGATCGAGATTCCGCGCGCCCTCGCGCACGATCACCGCGACGTTCGGGAGCTTGTTGAGCACCACCGCCAGGATCGCGGCGGTCTCGGTGAGGCCGACCCAGACATAGGCCAGGACCGTGATCACCAGGGCGGGCGTGTTCAGGAGGACGAGCAGCGGCGTGTCGAGGGTGAGGTCGGCGGCCTTGGACCGTCCGAGCGCGACGCCGAGGAGGACGCCGAGGACCATCGCCACGGTGAAGGAGATCGCCACGCGGAGCAGCGTCATGCCCACGTTATGCGCGAGGTCGCCGCGCTCCGCCTCCTGAACGATGAAGCGCAGCACCGCGAGGGGCGCCGGCAGCAGGCGCGAGCCCGCCTCCATCGCGGCGAGCTGCCAGGCGGCGAGGAGCACGGCCAGGGACGCGATACGGGTCAGCGCGCCCATGCGGTCCCGATGGTCCTGGTAGTCTTGACGGTCGACACGCGCGCCCGCCGGGCGGCCGCCTCAACCATTGCGGCCGGTGTAGTAGAGGTCCGGCGGGAGCGCGTTGCCCTTTCCGACGAGGCGGGCGCCGCCGAGCCGCGCCATCACCGCGTAGAGCTTCTCGGCGTCGGCGCGCTCCTCCGCGATGGAGCGGCGCGGAATGCCGGCCAGGAAATCGTGCTTCAGGGCCTCGAAGGTCGCCTCGTCCTCCGCCGCCATCAGCGGGCGCACGATCTCCCACGTGCTCGGGTCGGAGGCGAGCATGTCCTTGGCGGCGCGCGAGGCCCGGGCGAAGGCCGCCACGGCCGCGGGCTTCTCCTTCACGGTCGCGTCCTGGAACAGGTAGCCGATCAGCGCCACGTCGCCCGGGACGCCGAGGGCGTGCATGATGTCCTCGGCCCCGACCAGCTGCCGATAGCCCTTGGCCTTGAGGCGGGCGCAGTAGGTCCAGTAGGTCAGCGCCGCGTCGAGGGCGCCCTGCTCCAGCTTCAGCGTGATCAGCGGCGGGGCGCCGTAGGCGATCTCGGCGGCCTGCTCGAGGTCGATGCCGGCCGCGTCCTTGGCCTGTGCCCGGAGGAGGAGCCAGTTCTTGTCCAGGGGGCCGCCCGCCACCCCGAGGCGCTTGCCCGCGAGATCCTTCAGGCTCTTCACCGGGCTGCCGCCCGGCACCATCACGCCGCCCTCGGAGGTCGAGTACGGAATGAAGCGGACCGCCTGGCCGTCGTTGCCGAGGCGGGCGGCCCAGAGCAGGTCGCCGATGATCGTGTCGACCTGCCCGCCGATGAAGCTGATCCGGGCCGCGTCGTTGCCGGCGAGCTTGACCGCGTCGAGCGCGAAGCCGTTGGCCGTGTCGAGGCCGCGGGCCTTGATCACCGCCGCCTCCCAGGTGGACGTGCCGAAGGGCAGGCTGCCGAGGCGGATCGTCGGCACGTCGGCGCGCGCCGCCCGCAGGCCGAGGCCGCCGAGCAGGCCCCCGGCGAGCATCGCGCGCCGTGACAGCATCACGCCTTCTCCCATCGTATTGCGCAGTCTTCAGCGGCGGCAGACTGGAGTGCCGATCGAGCCGGACGCCATTGCCAAAAGGTCATAGGGCTCACACCGGTTTCCGTCCACCGTGGCAAACACGCTTGCGCGCAACCGGCCGCGGCGGCACCCTCGGCCGCGACGGTTTCATCGGAGTTGGATCATGAGCGAGCGACGCGAGGGCGCACTGGACGACGCGACCGTGGAGGCGCGGCTGAAGGCCGAGCTGCCCGCCTGGCGGCTGGAGGACGGGTGGATCCGGCGCACCTACAAGACGTCCGGCTGGAAGAGCACCCTGATGGTGATCAACACGGTCGGCCACCTCGCCGAGGCGGCGTGGCACCATCCGGACATCACGGCCTCCTACGCCTGGGTCGAGGTCCGGCTGATGAACCACGCGGCCAAGGGCATCACCGATAAGGATTTCGCCCTCGCCCGGAAGATCGAGGAGGTCGTCTCCTGGCAGCCGGCCCTGGAGGGACAGGGGCTCGAGGGCACGCCGACCGATCCGCGCTTCGCCTACATCAAGTACGAGAAGTAGCGGCCGCCGCGGGCGTCACCGCGGCTCCTTCACCCGGCGGCACTCCGTCTTCAGGTAGGCGGTCTTGCCGATCTCCTCGCGCAGCTCGGTGCGGGCGATGATCTCCTGCCAGCCGGTGGCGCAGCCGAGTTCGTTGGCGACCCGGACCTTGCGGACCTCGAGCGCCTGGGCGTCCGTGCAGGAATCCTGGGCGATCCCGTTGGCGCAGACCAGGACGACGGCGATGAAGGCGTTCATGGGCAAGACGGTCCTCGTTTCCGTCGCACCCTACGCGCGGGAGTACCGCCGGGTTTCCGGCGGTGCGGCCCGGCCCGCGTGAAACTTGGTCACGGTCGGCCCGCCCTGAGGGGGCGGAGGGGCGGGCCGACCGTTCCTCGCGGCGCCCGCGGGCGCCGCGATCGCGTGATCCGGCCGATCAGCCGGCGTGGGTCGCCGGCGCGCCGCCCGTCTCCGGGCGGATGCGGTAGCAGCCGATGTAGAGGGCCGGCAGGAACAGGAGCGTCAGGAAGGTCGCCGCCAGGATCCCGCCGATCATCGCGAAGGCCATCGGCCCCCAGAACACCTCCCGGGCGATGGGGATCAGGCCCAGGCTCGCCGCGGCGGCGGTCAGGAGGATCGGCCGCATGCGATGGTGCGTCGCCTCGAAGACCGCCTGCCAGGGCGCCATCCCCTCGGCCCGGAACTCCTCGATCTGGCTCACCAGGATCACCGCGTTGCGGATGATGATCCCGATGAGCGCCAGGATGCCCAGGATGGCGACGAAGCCCATCGGCTTGTCGAACAGGAGCAGCGCCGGCACCACGCCGATCAGGCCGAGCGGCGCCACGGTGAAGACGAGGAGCATCCGGCCGAAGCTCTGGAGCTGCATCATCAGCAGGAACGCCATGGCCAGCAGCATGACCGGGACCACGGCCGCGATCGGGCCCTGGCCCTTGGCGGATTCCTCCACGGCGCCGCCGGTCTGGACCGTGTAGCCCTCCGGGAGCGCCTTGATGAAGGCGTCGAGGCCGGGCTGCAGGGCGGCCACGATGGTGGCCGGCTGTGTCGCGTCGTGGATCGTGGCGCGCACCGTCACGGTCGGGAGGCGGTCGCGGCGCCAGACGATCGGCTGCTCGAGATCGTAGCCGATCCGCGCGAAGGCGAGCACCGGCACCACCGTGCCGTTAGCGAGACCGACCTGCAGCGACTGCAGGGTGTCCAGCGACGACCGCTCGGCAGCGCGGGCGCGGCCGACGACGTTGACGAGGTAGATCGAGTCCCGGACCTGCGTGATCGCCTGCCCGCCCTCGATCCCGTTCAGGATGCCGGCGACGTCCTGGCTGGTCACGCCGAGCTGGCGCGCCTTGTCCTGGAGGATCTCGACGCGCAGGACCTTGCCGGGCTCGTTCCAGTCGAAGGTCGGCACGTCGAGGCGCTTGTCGGCCGCCACCACGTTGGCGAGGTCGAGCGACAGGCGGCGCACCGTCTCCATGTTCGGGCCGCTGAGGCGGTACTGCACCGGGCGGCCCACGGGCGGCCCGAGGCTCAGGGGCTGCACCAGCACGTCGGTGCCGACGAAGTCGCGCAGGCCGATCGTCTGCAGGCGCGCCATCACGCGGTCGCGCACCTCCAGCGACTTCGTGACGATGACGATCTGGCCGAAGAACGCGTTGGCGAGCTGCTGATCGAGCGGGAGGTAGAAGCGCACCGCGCCCTCGCCGACGTAGGACGACCAGCTCGTCACGTCCGGATCGCCCTTCAGGTTCGCCTCGAACCGGTCCATCTGCGCCCGGGTCTCGGCGATGGTGGCGTTCTGCGGAAGAGTCAGGTCGACCAGCACCTCGGACCGGTCCGAGGACGGGAAGAACTGCTGCTGCACGTGCCCCATCCCGACGATGGCCGCCGCCATCAGCCCGAGGCAGACCACCACCGTCGTCCAGTGCCAGCGCATGGCGAGCCGCAGCGCCCGGACGAACAGGCGCGTGAAGATCCCCTCCTTCTCCGTGTGGTGCTTCATGGTCTTCGGCAGGAGCGTGACGCCGACGAGCGGCGCGAACAGGACCGCCACGACCCAGGAGACCAGCAGCGAGGCCGCGATCACCACGAACAGCGAGTAGGTGTACTCGCCCGCGCCGGAGCCGTTGAAGCCGATCGGCAGGAAGCCCGCCACCGTCACGAGAGTCCCGGTCAGCATCGGGAACGCCGTCGACGTGTACGCGAAGGTGGCGGCCTTCCGCAGCGTGTCGCCCCGCTCCAGGCGGGCCACCATCATCTCGACGGTGATCATGGCGTCGTCGACGAGGAGGCCGAGCGCGATGATCAGCGCGCCGAGGGAGATGCGCTGGAGGGTAACGTCCATGATCTGCATGACGACGAAGACGATCGCCAGCACGAGCGGGATCGACACCGAGACGACGAGGCCGGCCCGGACGCCGAGGCTCACGAAGCTCACCCCCAGCACGATGATGACGGCCTCGACCAGCGCCTGGGTGAAGCCGCCGACCGCGTGCTCGACCTGCTTGGGCTGGTCCGACACGAGGTGGACGCCGACACCGAGTGGCAGGGTCGCCTCGATGGCGCGCATGCGCTCCTTCAGCGCCTCTCCGAAATGCAGCAGGTTGGCGCCCGGACGCATCGCGATGGCGAGGCCGATCGCGGGCTTGCCGTCTACCCGGAACAGCGGTGCGGGCGGATCCTCGTAGCCGCGGCTGATCTCGGCGATGTCGGCGAGGCGGAAGAAGCGGTCATTGACCCGCAGGTTGAAGTCCTGGAGCGAGGCCTCGGAGGCGAAGGAGCCGCTGACCCGCAGCGAGATGCGCTCCGGCCCGGCCTGCACCACGCCGGAGGCCGAGACCGCGTTCTGCGCCTGCAGGGCCTTGATCAGGGCCTGGAAATCGATGCCGTAGCCGGCGAGCTTCCGGGTGGAGAAGTCGAGGTAGATCGTCTCGTCCTGCGTGCCGATCAGCTGGGTCTTGCCGATATTGGGCACCCGCAGGACCTCGGTGCGGATGCCCTCGACGTAGTCGCGCAGCTGCCGGTGCGTCAGGCCGTCGGCCGTGAACGCGTAGATATTGCCGTAGACGTCGCCGAACTCGTCGTTGAAGAACGGACCCTGCACGCCCTCCGGGAACTGACCCTTGATGTCGCCGAGCCGCTTGCGGACCTGGTAGAAGGCCGGCTGGATCTCGTTCTTCTTGAGCGTGTCGCGGAACTGGACGAAAACCGTCGACGATCCGGGCGTCGTGTAGCTGCGGACGAAGTCGAGGCCGTTGAGCTGCTGGAGCTCCTTCTCGATCCGGTCGGTGACCTGATCGAGGGTGTCCTTGATGGTCGCGCCCGGCCACGTGGTCTGCACCACCATGGTCTTGATGGTGAAGGGCGGATCCTCCTCACGGCCGAGGCGGGTGTAGGCCATCAGGCCCGCGATCAGCGAGACCAGCATGAGGAACCAGACGAACGAGCGGTGCCCGAGCGCCCAGTCGGAAAGGTTGAAGTCCTTCACGCGAAAACCCCGTGCGGCCGGATCAGACGGCGCCGTCGGTCAGGCGCACGGCCTGGCCTTCCTTGATGACGTGGACGCCCGCGACCACGACGCGCTCGCCGGCCTTCAGGCCGGCGACGACCGCGACGCGGCCGTCCTCGGCGTTGTCCCGCGCCGCCACGGTGACGTCGCGGCGCGCCACCGACTTCCCGTCGGGCGACACGACCCAGACCGAGCGGCGGTCACCGTCCTCGAGCAGCGCCGAGGCGGGCAGCAGGACGGTGGGCGCGACCTTGCGCATGAGCGACACGTTGATGGTCGCGCCGAGCCGGAAGGCCGGGCCGGGATCGTCCAGGGTGATCCGGATGCGCTTGGACCGCGTCCCCGACTCGGCGAGGGGCGCGATCTCGCGGACGCGCCCGCGCGCCGTCAGCTCCGGCGCGCTCTGGAGCGCGACGGTGAACACGCCGTCCGCCGGCAGAGCCCCGACATGGGCCTCGGGAATGTCGACCACCGCCTCGCGGACGTCGGGCCGCGCCACGGTCACGACACCCTGGCCGGCGCTGAGCACTTGGCCGACCTCGGCGAGGCGCTGGGTCACGACACCGTCGAACTCGGCCTTCAGCTCGGTGTAGCCCATCTGGTCGCGGGCCTTCTGGAGGCTCGCCATCGCCTGATCCACCCGGGCCCGGGCGGTCTCGCGCTTGGCGACCGCTTGGTCGAGCGTCGCCTGGGAGACGGCGTTTCCGGACATCAGGCGCCGGGTCCGCGACTCCGCGGCCTCGGCGTTCTCGGCCTGCGCCTTCGCGTCGGCCAGGTCGGCCTCGGCGCGGGTCAGGTCGAAACGGGTCACGATGGTGTCGAGGGCCGCGAGGCGCTGGCCGCGGGTGACGAGGTCGCCGATGGTCACGTCCCGCGCGACCATGCGCCCGGGGATCTGGAAGCCGAGCTGTGCTTGGTAGCGCGGCTCGATCGTGCCGGCGAACGGCCCGAACGTGACGGTGTCGCTCAGCACGACCACCTGCGTCAGGACCGGACGGACCGGGGCTGCCGCGGCCTCGCCCGCCTCTTCGCCGTGACCGTTGCACCCGGCCAGTGCCGTCGCGAGGAGGCCCAGGACGAGATACGCGCGCGCCGTCATGGGCGGTCTCCGATCTCGGCGGCCGCGACCGTCTGGCCGGGACGCAGGAACTGGATGCCGGCGACGACCACGCGCTCGCCCGGCTCGACGCCGCGCTTCAGCGCGATGATATCGGGGCCGAAGCGGTCGATCTCCACCGCGCGGACAGAGACGGTCTTCCGGTCCGGATCGTAGACCCACACCGAGGGCTTCCCGTCGTAGCGGTAGAGCGCCGACCAGGGCAGGATCACCGATTCGTGCGGCGCGAAGCGCCCGCGGCCGATCACGACGGCCCCGAGCCCCATGGCGGCGGGCGTCGACTTGAGGCCGATCTTGACCCGCACCGTGCCGCTCGCGGCATCCACGGTGGGCGAGATCTCGCGCACGGTCCCGACCGCGGTGACCGACGGGTCCGACTGCAGCGCCACCGCGACGGTGTCGCCGGCCGGCGGCTGGGCCAGCAGCGATTCGTAGACGTTGAAGACCGCGTCGCGGGGCCCGTCCTGCGCGACGACCAGCACGGTCTGGCCCGACTGGACCACCTGGCCGACCTCGAAGCTGCGGCTCGTCACCACGCCGGACACGCCCGCGCGCAACTCGGTATAGGAGAACTGCTCCTGCGCGGTTCCCAGCGCCGCCTTGGCCGAGTCGACCGCCGCCTGCGTGGTGCGCAGCTCCTGTTCGGCATTGTCGTAGGTCGAGCGGGTCGTGAAGCCGCCGGCCAGGAGCTGCTTCTGGCGCTCGTACGACATCTTCGCCTGCGTCAGCAGCGCCTCGGCCGAAGCCAGGGCGGCCTTGGCGTTGTCGAGATTCGCCTGTTGCGTCAGGGGTTCGAGGACGGCGAGAACCTGATTGGCCGTGACGTGGTCGCCGACCTCGACGCGCCGCTCAGCGACCTTCCCGTTCGTCCGGAACGAGACATTGACCTGCGCCTGGGCCTGGACGTCGCCGGTCACCACCACGTCGAGCGCCATCGGTGTGCGACGCGCCTGCACGACCCGCACGCGCGCCACGGCGGAGTCGAGCGCCGTCTCGGGCGCGGCCTGGGCGCACCCGATCGACGCGAGCGCGGTTAACATCAGCAGCGCGGATGCCGATAGAAGGAAAGCGATGCGGTTCATGCGATCGACCGTGTCGGCGCGACTCGTGCGAATTGCGTGGCGCGTTCCTACGCCATCTGTTACATACCGTCCAGACGGTTTTTAGTACAGGTCCGTGATGCAGGCGAAGCGACAGCGACTGGCGGCGCGCCCCGAGATCATCCTGGAGGCGGCCGCGGCCGTTCTCCTGAAGGGAGGCGTCCGCGGGCTGACCATCGACGCGGTCGCGGCCGAGGCCGGGCTGAGCAAAGGCGGCGTCCTGCACCATTACGCCTCGAAGGACGCCCTGGTGGGGGCGCTGGTCGCCCGCAAGCTCGCGGACGTGCGCGCGGAGATCGACGCCTGCGCGCGGGAGATACCCGCCGGCCCGTCGCAGCTTCCCAGGGCGATGGTGGCGCATATCCGCGGGCATTACTGCGACGACAACGAAGCGGCGCGCGCACTCCTCCTGGCATCGATGGAGTCACCGGAGGCGCAGAAAGACTTTCAGGCGTTCGTCGCGGATCAACTGGACCAGCTCGGACGGATCGAGGGCGCTCCCCCGGGCGAGGGTTCGGTCCTGTACTTCGCCATCCTCGGTCTGTTCATGAGCCGGGCGCTGGGCTTCCAGCAACTCGACGAGGACGCCCTGGCGCCGATGCTCGAGGCCCTCGACCGCATCGCCGGGCGAGCCGGCGGCTAGATCCGGACGCTCAGGCCTGGAACGCGAGGACGGCGCGCGTCCCGGCGCTCCGGGGGGCGTACGACAGGGCCGAGCGCAGGTTCGACGCCATGGCGCGCACGATGCGCGACCCGAGACCGGTGCCGCGCACCTCGCCCTCCCCGGTCCAGCCGATTCCGTCGTCCTCGACGGCGAGCAGCACGGTGTCGGCGGCGTCCCGCTCGACCGCGACGCGGATCTCGCCCGACGTGCCGACCGGGTAGGCGTACTTGTAGGCGTTGGTCACGAGTTCGGTCACGACCACGCCGACCGACACGGCCTTGTCGGTCGAGAGCCGCACCGGTGCGGCACGAAGGCGGATCGCGTGGTCGCGACCGCTCGCCCGCATGGCGGCCTGCAACTCCTCGACCAAGCTCTGCAGGTAGGCGTCGAGCTCGACGGATTCGACGTCGTCGGACGTGTAGAGGCGGCGGTGGATGCCGGCGATCGCCGAGATCCGGGCTTGCATCTCGTCGAGCGCCGCCTTGGCGGCCGGGTCGGTGACGGCGTTGCGCTGCATGTGCGCCAGGGCGGCGACGAGGGCCAGGGAGTTGGCCACGCGGTGGTTGACCTCGCGCAGCAGCAGCTCGGCGCGGTCGCGTGCCTCGCGCATCTCGGCCTCGGCCCGCTCCTTGTCGCGCCGCAGGCTCTCCTGCCGGAGGGCGGTGGCGACGGCCTCGCCGAGCAGCTCCCGGAACTGACCCTGGACGTCCTTCCAGACGTAGTCCACCGCTCCGGCCTTCAGGGCCGCCACGGCGACGCGGCTGTCCTCGGAGCCGGTCACGTAGATGACCGGCGGCGCTTCGGGCAGCGCGCGGATCTCCGGCAGAAGGTCGAGGCCCGTCTGTCCCGGCATGTGGTGGTCGAGGGCGACGGCGTCGATCCCGCCCTGGGCGAGCCGCGCCAGCCCTGCCGCGCCGTCGGGACAGAGCTCGACCGCGTAGCCGCGCGCCTCCAGGGCGCGACGGACCAGGCGGCCGAGGCCGGGATCGTCGTCGATGTAGAGGATGCGTGCCGCCGCGGCGGTGCCGTCCCCGCTGGCACGCCGCGCGGTCATGGGTTCTGCGGAACCTGCATGACCGAGAAGAACAGCCCGAGCTGGCGGATCGCGTTCGCGAATCCGTCGTAGCTCACCGGCTTGGTGATGTAGACGTTGGCCCCGAGGTCGTAGCAGCGTTGGATCTCGCGGCTGTCGTCCGTCGTGGTCAGGACCACCACCGGGGACCGGCGCGTGTGCGGGTTCGCCTTCACCTTCTCGAGGATGTCGAGGCCGGTCATGTCCGGCAGGTTGAGGTCGAGCAGGATCAGCAGGTGCCGTCGGGCGCTCGCCTCGCCGGAGCCGTCCGGCCCGAGCAGATACTCCAGCGCCGAAGTGCCGTTGCGGAACGGCACGATGTCGTTGTTGACGCCGGCGCGTCGGATGTTGCGCTCGATCAGGCGCGCATGACCCTCGTCATCCTCGATCATCACGATGCTGACGGGGTGCACGGGCCGCTCCACGCTCATTAGGCGGCGATGGGCGCCGGTTCGGGGTCGATCCGGACCGCTGTAACTGTCCCGTGCGGCAAGGTCACGTCGAACGTCGTGCCCACACCGAGTTCTGAACGGATCTCGATCCGGCCCCCGAACGAGCGCACCAGCGCCTTCACGTGGGCGAGACCGATCCCATCGCCCGGGCGGTCCTGGGCGCCCGACCGGCGGAAGAGTTCGAACACGCGGGCATGGTCCCGCGCGGCGATCCCCCGGCCGTTATCGGCGACGGAGAAGCAGACGCCGCGTTCGCCCACGGCCTTGGCCGTGACGGTGATCCGCCCGGGCCGGCCCGGGTCGAGGTACTTCACGGCGTTGTCCAGCAGGTTGCCGAAGACCTGCTCGATCGCGAGCCGGTCGGCGACGATCTCGGGCAGGTCGCGGGCGATCGTCACCGTGGCCCCGATCGCCTCCGCCTGATGCCGCTGGGCGTCGGCCACGCCGCGGAGCAGGCTCGTCATGTCGAGGGCCTCGGGCGAGAATTGTCGCCGGCCCTCTCGCGAGAGCTTCAGGATGGCGGCGATCAGCCCCTCCATCCGGTTCACCGCCGCCTTGATGAAGCCGAGCGCCTCGCCGAAATCGGCGTCGAGCCGCTCTGCCGCCGGGTGATCCCGGAGGGCCGCGGCGACCTCGGTCCGGGTCGCCTCCAGCTCGCTCGTGAATCCCATCACGTTGACCAGCGGCGCGCGCAGGTCGTGGCTGACGATGTAGGCGTAGCGCTGGATCTCCTCGTTGGACTCGCGCAGGTCGGCTTCGGCCTGACGCTGCTCGGTGATGTCCGTGTGGACGCCGACCCACTCGCGGATCTCGCCGCGCGCGTCGAGGACCGGGATCGCGCGGATCGCGAAGTGTCGCCACGTCCCGTCGCGGACCCGGACCCGGTGCTCGTGGACGTAGGTGCGCCGCGCCCGGACGGTCGCGTTCCACGTCTCGACGGAGGCCTCCATATCGTCGGGGTGGACAGCGTCGGCCCAGCCGTAGCCCTGATACTCCGCCCGCGTCTGACCGGTGATCGCGCTCCAGCCCGGCTGCTCGCCGAGCATCCGGCCCGCCGCATCGTTGGTCCAGAGCACGCCGCGCACGGCCTGCACGGCGGCCCGGAACCGCGCCTCGCTCGCCTGGAGCTCGCGCTGGACGCGCTGCTGGTCCAGCGACGAGGCGAGCATCGCCAGGAACAGGATGAGGAACGTGGCGCCGGCGACGTAGAGGGCGAGGTTCTGCTGAGCCGGGGCGCCGGTCACCGCGTGGGCGGCGTGGGCGCCGCCCGCCTCGGCGGTGATCGTCGCCGCCGCCATGCCGGTGTAGTGCATGCCCGCCACCGCGAGGCCCATCACGCAGGCCGCGACGAGCTTCTGCCAGACGCCGTGTTGCCGGAAGGAGAGCCACAGGGCGGCGGTCGCCGCGGTCACGGCGATCGCCACCGAGAGCGCGATGATCGCCGGGCTGTAGGCGAGGTCGCCGGGGATCCGCAGCGCCGCCATGCCGGTGTAGTGCATGCCGGCGACGCCCAGGCCCATCAGCGGGCCGGCGACGAGAAGGCTGCCAAGCCCCTCGCCGACGCGCGCCACCCACAGGAAGGCGGCGCCGGTCGCCGCGATTGCGATCGCGAGTGACAGGAGCGTGAGCTCGGTATCGTAGGCGGCCGGCAGGCCCATCTCGAAGGCCAGCATGCCGATGAAGTGCATCGACCAGATCCCCCCGCCCATGGCGAGGGCGGCGCCGGCGATCCACGGCCAGCGCAGTCCCGCGACGGGCCCGCGGATCCGCGCGCCCAGGTCCAGCGCGGTGTAGGACGCGAAGACCGCGAGGCCGATCGACAGGGCGACCAGCGCCGGATTGTAGCCAGTATGGACCATCGACTGCGATCGACGCGTGAAGGAGCCTCCTCGCGATGTATCCCGGGTGGTCCGTCGGCGCTATCGCGATTCCGAGACGCATCGAGATCCCGGATATCGAGCCGCGTCGGCGAGCCCCGCGACCGGCGCCGGGAGCAGAGTGGATCGGCCACCGCGATCGGCATCGCGGTGCGCGCCACACAGGCTCAGGCAAGCAGGGTCAGCGATGATCCACCGCGACCCCGTCAGACGAGACCAACAGACAGGATGCGCGCCGGAGGCTGGGTGACGGCGACGCTGTCATCACAGCCGGAACGCTTCGGCGGACAGGCGCGTATCGCCGCAGCCGCGCGCCCGAGCCACGTCGAAAAAAAACGCGTTCGTCACACGGCGACGGTCTCTCCCGGCGGGCGCGCGCGTTCTAGGTTCTGTCGAGCGCTCAACGCGAATGCAGGTTCATGAACGGACACGCCGCGGCACGATTTCCGGACGACCTGCGCGAAGCCCTGGCGCAGGCACTGTACGATTGCGAGCGGACGGACGGGGAGGATCGCGCCGCCTGGACCGACACGGACCTCGAGGCCCGGCACCCGGGCCTGCGCGAGCACTATCGCCGATCCGCCGACGCCCTGGCGGCCGGTCCGCTGGCGGACCTGATGGCCGCCCGCCATGCCGACGAGGAGGAACTGCGGGTGCTGCGGCGCCAGCGGATGTCGCCCGAGCGCGAGCGGGAGCTGCTGGAAGCGAACAACCGCCTCGTCGCCCGCGCCGAGGCGGCCGAGACGGCGCGGCACAATGCGGAGGAAGCGCTCGCGACGCTGCGCCGCGAGCGGGATGTCGCGCGGGAAGCCGAGGCGTTCTGGCAGCAATTCGCCTTCGACGCCGACGATCTCGCGACCCGGCGCCTCATCGAGCAGACCGACGCCCGGGCGGAGGCCGAGCGGCGGGCGATCGAGGAGCGGTGCCGACGGGAACGCGCGGAGGCGGCGCTGCGCCTGTTCGCCGACCGGGCCGACGTCATGCCCAAGGAGGGATGGGCGTCGGAACTGGCGAAGGCCAATCGCGACATCCCGCTCTGGTGGTTCCACGCGGCCCGCGTCGCCCTCGAGCCGCCGGACCTGTCCCGACCGACCGAGGGCGGCGAGGCCTGAACGCCTCAGGCCGCCGCTGGCTGCTTCGCGGGCGTGTCGCGGAACAGAGCCGTGCAGCCGGAGCCGCGATGCATGCTCAGGATCGACGCGCGGTCGATCTCCGGGTGCGTCTTGAGCACCTTCTGAACGCAGGCGAGCACCCGCTCGTACTGCGCGGCGTCGTAATTCGGTTCCAGCGGACTGACGGCGATGTAGGTCTCGACCACCAGGACGCGCTCGGCGCGGTCGTGGGCGACGTCGACGGCGATCCAGGACGACTTGATCAGGCTGGTGCTGGCGAGCATGGGCGTTCCTCGTGCAGCGTTACATCGTTTCACCCACGGTCGCGGCGCGTTTTTCATCCCGCGGCGGGGGCAATTTTGGCGAAATCATGGACCGCCTGTCGGCGAATGCCAAGGGGGCGCCGCTCCGGACACCATGCACGCTGTGCAGCGTGTTGAGCGCGAGCCCGCACCGGCTTACGGTCGGGCATCGGCCGCTGCCGGAGGCGTCCACAATAGGCACTCGCATCCGGCGAATGGCATGTGGTATACAAATTGGCGGACTCGTCACCCCGGGTCCGCGTGACGGTGTCGCGATACGACGGGACCGCGCTGTGGGAGGGAGAACAGACATGATCCGTTCGAGGATGGAAGGCCCCTGCCCCTCAGTCGCGGCACGCGCGTCACGGGCCCGTGCAGGCATCGAACCGGTATCCCGCGCGGCCTGAGCCGCCCGCCGACATCCCCAAACCGACTCCAGCTCCGAGACCGATCATGACCAAGGCCCTCGAAGGCGTCCGCATCCTGGACTTCACCCACGTTCAATCCGGCCCGACCTGTACGCAGCTCCTGGCTTGGTTCGGCGCCGACGTCATCAAGGTCGAGCGGCCGGGCGCGGGGGACGCCACGCGTCAGCAGCTTCAGGACATCCCGGACGTGGACAGCCTCTATTTCACGATGCTGAACCACAACAAGCGGTCGATCACGCTCGACTCGAAGAACCCGAAGGGCAAGGAAGTTCTCTGGCGGCTGATCAAGGAATGCGACGTCCTGGTCGAGAATTTCGCGCCCGGCGCCCTCGCCCGCATGGGCCTGACCTGGGAGAAGATCCACGAGGTCAACCCGCGAATGATCCTGGCCTCCGTGAAGGGCTTCGGTCCGGGCCGCTACGAGGATTGCAAGGTCTACGAGAACGTCGCGCAGTGCGCCGGCGGCTCCGCTTCGACGACGGGCTTCCGCGACGGGATCCCGATGGTGACGGGCGCGCAGATCGGCGATTCCGGCACCGGCCTGCACCTCGCCCTGGGCATCGTCACGGCGCTCTACCACCGGACCCAGAGCGGCCTCGGCCAGAAGGTCGACTGCGCCATGCAGGACGGCGTGCTCAACCTCTGCCGGGTGAAGCTGCGCGACCAGCAGCGTCTCGCGCACGGGCCTCTCCGGGAGTACAGCCAGTTCGGCGAGGGCATCCCGTTCGGCGAGGCGACCCCGCGCGCGGGCAACGATTCCGGTGGCGGTCAGCCGGGCCGGATCCTGCGCTGCAAGGGCTGGGAGCAGGACCCGAACTCCTACATCTACGTCATCACCCAGGCCGCCGTCTGGGAGCCGATCTGCGACATCATCGGTGAGCCGGATTGGAAGACCGATCCGAACTACGCGACACCGAAGGCCCGCCTGCCGCATCTCAACGAGATCTTCACGCGGATCGAGGCCTGGACGATGAAGGTGTCGAAGTTCGAGGTGATGGACACCCTGAACAAGTACGACATCCCCTGCGGCCCGATCCTGTCGATGAAGGAGATCGCCGAGGACGAGTCCCTGCGGAAGACCGGCACCATCGTGGAGGTCGATCACCCGACCCGCGGCAAGTACCTGACCGTCGGCAACCCCATCAAGCTGTCGGCGAGCCCGAGCGAGGTCACCCGCTCGCCGCTCCTCGGCGAGCACACCGACGAGATCCTGCGCTCCGTGCTCGGCTACTCCGAGGCCGAGGTCGGCGAGATCGCCGAATCCGGCGCGATCGGCGCGGTCCAGAAGATCGCGGCGGAGTGATCGGTCTCCGGCGATCCGGGGGCGAGACCCTGGAGCGCCGATGTTACAATCCGGGGGCGTGCGTGAAGCGCGGCCCCGGATTCCGGGTGACGCCGTTCGACAGCCGGGGCACGGTCGCGCCGCCGAGCCCGCGTTCGGTCCGTTTCTCCCCGGCCCCGCACAGGGTCCGGATGACACCCAGGAGCCTGCATGCGCATCGCCTTCATCGGTCAACAGGATTTCGGAAAAGCGGTCCTGGAGGCGTTCCTCAAACGAGGCGATGAGGTTGCGGCGGTGTTCTGCGCGCCCGAGAAGCCCGGCGCCAAGCCGGACGTCCTCAAGACGGCAGCCGTCGAGAAGGGGCTGACGGTCTTCCAGTTCCCCAGCCTGAAGAGCCCGGAGGCCGAGGACGCGATGCGCGGCCTGAACGCCGATATCGGCATCATGGCCTACGTGCTCCAGTTCGCGCCGCAGAGCTTCGTCAATATCCCGAAGCACGGCACCATCCAGTATCATCCGAGCCTGCTGCCGCGTTACCGGGGCCCGTCCTCGATCAACTGGCCGATCGCCCGGGGCGAGTTGCAGACCGGCCTGACGATCTTCCGGCCCACCGACGGCCTCGACGAGGGGCCGGTGATCCTGCAGAAATCCTGCCCGATCGGCGCCGACGCGACCCTCGGCGACGTCTACTTCGACAACCTGTTCCCCATGGGCGTCGAGGCCATGCTGGAGGCGGCCGACCTCGTGGTGGCCGGCCAGCATGTCGAGATCGATCAGGACGAGGACGCCGCGAGCTACGAGGGCTGGTTCCGCGGCGCCGAGGCGGAGATCCACTGGTCGGCCCACGCCGAGCAGATCTACAACGTGATCCGCGCGGCCAACCCGGCACCCGGTGCCTGGACCACGCACGACGGCAAGAAGCTCCAGATCTTCGACTGCAGCCTGCATCGGATCCGCAAGCTCGCCGACGTCGTCGGCAAGCCCGGCGAGGTGATCGCCGTCGACGACGAGGGCTTCAGCGTCTGCGCGCAGGGCGGCCGGCTCGAGATCCGTAAGGTCAAGGCGGAGGGCGGCAAGAAGGTCGCGGCCGCCGAGTACGCCCGGGAGGCCGGGCTGGCGGTCGGTCAGTTTCTCGGGCTCTAGAGCGGTCACCGACCGGATTGAATCGTGTAGGGTTTCGGCCGCGGCGGTGATGTGATTCGATGGTCGGCTTTCCGAGGAGGAGAGCCGATGGCGTCTGCCCTGTCCGTTGATTTGCGCGAGCGTGT